>JAEYZV010000683.1 GCA_023427865.1 Acidobacteriota bacterium | reverse complement strand
CGTCGGCATGTCCAACCGCCCGACGCACGACCCCACGCCGGAGTCCAACGCGCAGATCGTCGCCTTCTTCGAGCATTTCCTGAAGAACGGCTGACGCACGGCGGCGATGCGGAGCCCGACGCCTACCTCCCGGAGATGGTCACGCCGACCTGCATCGAGGTCCCCGGCATGGGGTAGCCCGGCCTGAATGCGTAGGCGCGGTCGAACAGGTTCTCGATGGCCACGAACGCCTCGATGCGGTCGCCGAACGCAGGCAGCCGGAACGACGGGCGCAGGTTGACGACGGTGAATCCGTCGACGCGCGCGAGGTCGGCGGCGCCAGGCGTCCGTGCCCGTCCGAACACGTCCATCGCCGACTGGGACTGGAGGTCGGCCGCCAGCGAGAGCCGGCCGATCCGTCCCGTGACACCGACGACGAGCGTGGCTTCCGGCGTGTACGGAACGCCGGCGATGGAGGCGTCGAGCAGGGTCAGCCCGCCGAACACCTGCCAGCCCGGCGACACGCGCTGCTGCACCGAGAGTTCGGTGCCCTGGATCCGATACGCGCCGAGGTTCAGGAAGGTGGGCCGCGTCACGACAGGAGGAAACGCGAACACGTACCGGTCCTCGCGGCGATCGGCGAACCATGCGACATCCACCGTCGTCGAGGCGGTGGGCGCCACCATTACGCCGACCTCGACGTGATCGAGCGTCTCGGCGCTGAGCGTCCGCCATGTGTCACCCAGTGGAGGGATGAGACGCGAGAGCACCGCGACTTCCTGGCCCGGGTAGTGCACGCCTCGCGCGTAGCCGGCACGCACCGAAATCGGCCGCGACGCCTCGAGCACGAGGCCGGCGTGAGGCGCGACTTCGCCGTCGAACTGCGAGTGGACGTACTGCCGGATGCCGGCTGACGGCGTCAGGCGCCATCCGTCCGGCAGGACGAACGTGTGGTCGACGGCGACGTGCGGCGACGTGACCGTGAACGTGACGCCGTCGAACGTGCTGGGCGGTGCCGGCGCGGCCGGGTGGAACTGGGCGTTGCCATCGATGCGGTCCACCGTGAGGCCGCCGCTGATGGTGCCGCCACTCCAGGCCCGCAGTCGCTCGCGCCATCGGAGGCCCGTGAGCGCGAACTGCGTGAGCGTGTCGTCGTCGGGCGGCTGCTGACCGTACCAGTTGCCCGCGCCGGTATTGCGGTACACCTGGAGCGTGCCCTGCGCGGCCGTGAAGTCGTGCGACATCGTGGCAGCCAGCAGCGTGCCCGAGGTCTCGTACCGGCCCGTTTTCGTGGCAGGCAGCCCGAACTGCCCCGGATCGGTGGCGACGTTGGTGATGTGCATCACGCGGCCGCTCACGCTCCAGTCGTCGCTCCAGCGGTAGCCGATGCGCGCCGCGGCGTTCGCGAGCCGGCCATAGGCATCCTCCCGGTGCCCGTCGGATCGCGCGAGCCCCTGCGACGCGACGACCTCCCACGCGCCGGCGCGCCCGGAGGCGAGTGCCTGCTCGACCAGGGTGCCGAACGACCCGCCGGCCACGCGAACGCTGCCGGCAAAGCCCTGGCCGGTGGCGCGCGCCGAGTCGATCACGATCGCCGAGAACGCGTCGCCATACTCCTGGGGTTGCGGCCCCTTCAGCACGGTGATGCGTTCGATGCCGTTCACGGGAAGCAGATCGAGCAGCGGATGGTTCCAGAGGCCCATGTAGAAGGGCACGCCGTCCACGTAGGTCCTGATCTCGCTGCCTGGCCGGCTGGCACCCATCCCGCGCACGTGCACCGAACCACCCTCGGCCCCGCCGAACGATCCCACCGGGTTGAAGCGCGAGATCGTCACGCCAGGCGTCCGGCGCAGCGCCGACGCGAGGTCCACGGCATTGAGGCTCTGGACCTGCGATGCGGACACCACCGTCTGCGTGCCCGCAAAGGTGTCGAAGGTCGTGGCGTCGACGATGGGCGGCACCACGCGTACGTGCTCGGTGACCGGTGCCACCTCGAGCACCACGCAGATCACCGTCGCATCGGCGTCGGCCAGAGGCACCACGGCGCTCAGGAACCGAGGACGCTCGACGCGCACGATCGTCGGCCACTCGCCGACGCTCAGCTGGAACCGGCCGTCCGCGTCCGTGACGGTGGACGCGGCCGGGGTCGAGACCCTGGCGCCGGCAATCGGCAGGCCCGCCTGATCCAGGACCTGCCCCGACACGCGCGTGTTCGGCTGCCCCGTGACAGGCGAGGCGAAGACGAGTGCCGTGAGCAGGGCGAGCAGTGTGCAAAGATGACGCGAACCGTGTTGCATGACCTCTGGCCCATCACTCTAACCTGAGCGGATGCAGAGTGCGTGGGTCGTCGTCGATGAGACCGGCGATCCGCGCGGCGTCCCTTCGGATGTCCGGAGGAGCGTCCGCGGTCGTTGATCGACAAGTCACCCGATCGATCGCGTCTGCCATGACCTTCCTTGACGAGTTACACGCCGATCGTGCGGTCGCCACTCCCGACGACGCGCGCAACCGCGTCGTCCGCGATTGGCTCACCTCGCGCCCGCACGCGATGTTCGACGACCTGCGGCAGCACGCGCCGACGATGCAGCTCGGCGGCATGGCGTTCGTCAGCCGGTATCACGATGCCGTGGACGTGCTCGGCCGCAACGACGTGTTCAGCGTGGCGCCGTACGGCCAGGCCATGATGCGCATCAATCGCGGCCCGAACTTCCTCCTCGGCATGGACGATGGGCCCGAGTACCGGCAGCAACTGCGGGTGCTCGGCCGCGCCTTCGCGCGCGGCGACGTCGAGCGCGTGCAGGCGATCGTGGCGGCACGCACCGCCGAGGTGCTCGACGCGGCGCTCACCGAAGGCCGCCTCGATCTCGTCGACGGGTTCGGCCGCAAGGTGCCCGCGCTGTTCATCGCCGACTACTTCGGCGTGACCGATCCCGACCCCGGGACTCTAGCGCAGTGGGCACGGGCGATCTTCACCGACGCGTTCGTCAACGTGCTGGGCGAGCCCCTGCTGTCGCGGCGGGCGATGCGCGCGAGCAAGGCGTTCAGGGCGCATCTCGACGGACTGATCGCGACCGCCCGGACCGAACGTGCCGCGGGCGTGACACGTGACGACGTGCTGGGGCGACTCCTGGCCCAGCAGGAGGCCGGCGAGCGGGCCCTGCCCGACGGCCGCATCCGCGACGACCTGCTGTGGTGCGTCGCCGGCATGATCGACAACGTCAGCGCAGGAGTGTGTCGCGCCATCGACCTGCTGCTCTCGCGTCCTGCACAGTGGCACGAGGCCGCCGGGGCGGCGCGGGCGGGCGACGACGCGCGCGTGCAGGCGTACGTGTGCGAGGCGCTCCGCTTCTGCACGCCGACGCCCGTCGCGGTCCGCAGGTGCGTGCGCCCGCACATCGTGTCGAGAGGCACGCCGCATGGCAAGACGATCGGCGCAGGGACGCTCGTGTTCGTGGGGCTTGGCGCGGCCATGATGGACCACACGGTCGTCGATGGGCCGACGGAGTTCCGCATCGATCGGCCGCCGCAGCATTACCTGCATTTCGGCGCCGGCCTGCACACCTGTCTCGGCAAGCACATCGCGATGACGCATCTGACCGCGATGGTCAGCGCGCTGCTGCGCCTGCCGGACCTGCGCCGCGCGCGAGGCGCTGCGGGACGGCTCCGATGCCTCGGCCCGTTCCCCGATCGCTTCGTCGTGCAGGTGCGCACCTGACCGATACGTAGCCGTCGGGCCTTGCCCGACGGTCACCGCGAGGCACACGCGAAGCGCCCGTCCTGCCAACGACGGCAACTTCCCGCCCGCCGTATGGATACGTAGCCGTCGGGCCTTGCCCGACGGTCACCGCGCCGGTCGGGCGAGGTCAGACGAACCGCTCGAGCCAGCTCCAGGCCTCGGCCTGCATCTCGGCGTTGAATCGATGCGGGCTGTCGTACTGGCGCGTGCGGCAGTGATCCGCGACGCCGGCTTTCGCATAGCACGCGTTCAGCTTCGCGAAGCTCGCCTTCACGGCATCCTGGTCGAACAGCGCGTCCTGCGTCCCGTTGAAGAACAGCAGCGGTCTCGGCATCGCGAGCGACGCCACATCGGGGTAGTCCATGTGCCTGTACAGGCCAGGCACGACCTTCGTGTGCCCGATGGTGTTGCGCACGTGCCGGCGCAGCTGCGACGGAAACGAGGTCATCCAGCAGACCACGACCGCAGCCTTCACGCGATCGTCGAGGGCCGCGAGATGCGCGGCCCTGACGGCGCCCACCGACAGACCGACGCAGCCGATGCGGGACAGATCCACGTCGCTGCGGGTGCGCAGGTAGTCGACCGTCCGGATGTCGTCCCAGAACATCACGCCGGGCCAGGTGAAGCCGGCCGAGTAGATCGTGCGTCCCACGAGCTGCTCGTTCTGGCCCGCGCGCGTGTTGAACGCCTGGATGCGCTCCGGTGCCATCGTCACCGGACGATCGCGCCAGTCCGCCGGGTCGTCGTGCAGGAGCATCCGGCGGTCGCCCCAGTAGAACATGTCGGTCACGATGACGACATAGCCGCGTCGTACGAGGTCCACGGCGATGCTGCGGCCGCCGTAGTACCGCTGGCGGAAGTCGGCAAGGATGGGATGCTCGTGTTCCTGCGACACGAGCTTCTCCTTGCCCCACATATAGAAACCCCCGTGATCGTGCAGGGCCACGATGGCGGGGCAGGGTTTCGGCGCCTGCTTCGGCACCAGCACGAACGCCGGCACGCGGACATCGGGGGTCGTGTTGAACACGACGGTCTCGCGGACGTAGTCGCCGCAGTCGACGCTCGCGGTGATGTCGGCCGCGGGCGCGCAGGGCGGCGGATCGTAATGCAGCAGATCGAGCACCTTCGCGCGTGCCTCCGACCTCCAGGTCGCCACGTCGCGGAAGCGCTCGTTGAGGAACGACAGCGGGAACTCGCCCTGCACGGCCTGCCGCTCGATGAAGGGATACAGCGAGCCGACGTCGGATGGTGAGGGTACGGGCGTGGCAGCGGGCTGTGCCGCGGGACGCACGGTGGCCCCGGACGCCGGGGGCACGAGCGGCGTGGCGCCGGCCGCGGCCGCCACCTGCAGGAATTGCCGCCTGTCGAGGGGGCGGGAACGATGCGGACTCGAGGCTCGCGGCGGCGCGGAGGGATGCGGCATGCGCCACATCCTGCCGCACGGCCCGCGTTGCGGCAATGCGAAACGCGTGGGACGGCTGACGCCGCCGCCGGGCGAGGCGCGGCGGAGACGTACTCGGAGCCTCTACGGACACTCCCCGACGCTCCCGCGCGCGGAGGTTCGTAGGCGTCGGGCCCTACCTCGACGCTGTGGCCATGGCGGATTGAACTAGAGTGTGCCCATGAAACCAGCTTCCGCATCGCGTCGCCGCCTCCTCGCGGCGTCGGCCGCCCTCGGCGCGCACGTGTGGGTGCCTCGCGGGGTGAAGGGCTACGCCACCGCCGACGTGTCGCGCGCGCTCCAGGGCAGCACGCCCGCCGGAACGTCGAAGTGGGACCTCGACACCCCGGCGCTTTGCGTGGACCTCGATCGACTCGAGCGGAACATCGCCGGCATGCAGGCCGCGGTGAAGCGATTCGGCCTTGCCACGCGGCCGCACGCCAAGACGCACAAGAGCGCCGACATCGCGAAGCTGCAGCTCGCGGCCGGCGCCATCGGCATCTGCTGCGCCAAGCTCGGCGAGGCCGAGGCGCTTGCCGCGCAGGGCGTGGACCGGCTCTGCATGACGACGAGCAACGTGTCGCCGGCCAAGATCCGCCGGGCCATGCAGTTGCGGAAGCGATCGCCTACGTTCATCCAGGCGGTCGACACCGAGGAGAACGCGCGAGACCTGTCCGAGGCGGCCAGGGAGGCCGGTGTCGTGGCCGACGTGGTGGTCGACGTCGCGGTGGGCACGCGCACGGGCGTGCCGCCGGGGGAAGACGCCCTGCAGGTGGCGCGCCTGGTCGATCGCCTGCCGTCGTTGCGCCTGCGCGGGCTGCTCTCGTACGACGGCGGGGCACAGCACGTCAATGGCTTTGCGGCGCGCAAGGCCCGCGCGCTCGCGGGCATCCAGCCCAACGCGGACACGTACGAGGCGATGAAGAAGGCGGGGCTGGCTACCGAGATCTTCAGCGGCGGCGGCACCGGCACCTACAACATCCAGCACCTCGTGCCTGGGTTCACCGACGTGCAAGTCGGCAGTTACGTGTTCATGGACATGCAGTACCTCGCCATCGGCAGCGAGGACGGCAACCCGGTGTACGCCGACTTCGCGCCGTCGCTCACGGTCGTGGCGACGGTCCTGAACAACAGGTTCCCCGGACGCCTCACGACCGACGCCGGCGCCAAGGCATTGACGCTCAACGCGCCGCGGGCAGGCGTGGTCGGCGAGCCAGGCGCAGAGTACGCCGCGACGTCCGACGAGTTCGGCGTCATCTCGTTCAAGGAGGGGCCGACACGGTCGTACGCGATCGGCGACCGCCTCGAGATGATCGTCCCGCACTGCGATCCGGTCGTGAACCTGTACGACGTCATGTACGGCATTCGCGGAGACCGCGTCGAGCGCGTCATCCCGGTGACGGCGCGGGGCAGGTCGCAGTAGGGCGGGGAGCGGGGAGCGGGGAGCGGGGGCGGGTGCCGGGTACGGTGCTGTCGGGTTCCCGCCTGTCAGCGTTCGGTGCGGTCGGCGAATGCCGCCTCGACGAAGCGTGAGTACTCGCCCTGCGCGCGCGAGAGGCCGGCGCGCAAGGCATGGAGCTCGGCGATGCACGGCTGCCGCACGCCGTGGTACTCGAGCGGCGGTCCGAGACGTTCGAACGCGAGGCCGAACCGCTCCAGCAGGCGAAGCAGCGAGGGGGCCATCGCGGCACACAGGTGCGTGATGCCGTGTGCGCTTGCCAGCGTCGCGACGCCACGGAAGAGCCCGAGCGTCATGTGCGGAGCGAGGCGCCGGGCGTCGGCCGCGCTCAGGTCGACGTCCACGTCGGGGTAGAGCTCCTCCCCGGCGCGGCGTCGGAACGCCTTGGACACCGCGTACCGCGAGATCTCCGCGGTGCTCGAGCGTGGCAGCGCCTCCAGGCGCCGCCGCTCCTCCTCTCCGAGCAGGGTCCATATCGGCAACGCATCGAGGCCCCGTCCCCGCGCCGGAAGGATGAGCCGGACGCACCCGGCGACCTCGTCGGTCGGACGGTAGTTCAGCACCGCGTGTACCGAGTGCGCGTCGTAGCGATCGGTCTCGCGCTCATCGGTCTGCGCGCCAGGGTTCTCGAAGGCGTGCTCGATGCAGTACACGCGGTAGCGCAGCGCGTATGCCGCGTCGAGCAGGGCCGGCGTGTTCGCCGGCTTCACCTCGAAATAGCGCTCGTACAGCGCCGAGAGATCGTGCAGTCGTTCCACGGTGGCGTATGTGGGCGCCGGGCCCCGCCCGACGCTGAGGGTGTTGGTCCGCCGTGCGAGGCCGACGGCTACGTGCACACAGGCGCGCAACCGCACGCGCCCGGATGTCGCAGGCAAGGATCTATCTGCCAGTGAGAGGGAAGACGCAAGCTCATGCGGTCTTGGCCGCCGGATCCTCGCGGCCGGGGACGTATGCTGTGCGCGTGATTGGCCACAGTCGACGGGCGCTCGCGGCGTTCGTCGCGGGCGCGCTGCTGCTCGCGGCCGGCGGGCGATCGGTATCGGGCGTTTCCGGCGCCGACACCCAGCCCGCCGAGCCGTCGGCCGTCACGGTGGTCGATGGCGGCATCAGGCGTGGCCCCGTCGACCGCAGGCGCATGGCACTCGTGTTCACGGGACACGAGTTCGGCGAGAGTGCTGCGACGATTCTCGATGCGCTCGCGCGCCGGCAGGTGCGTGCGTCGTTCTTCCTCACCGGCACGTTCCTTCGCGACTCCGCGCTGCAGCCGCTCGTGCGGCGGATGGTGCGGGAGGGGCATTACGTCGGGCCTCATTCCGATGCCCACCTGCTGTACGCCCCCTGGGAGGGGCCGAAGCAGACGCTGGTGTCTCGCGACGCGTTCCGTGACGACCTGGAGCGCAACGTCGAGGCGCTGGCCGCGCTCGGCGTCCCGAAGGATGCCGTGTCGATCTTCCTGCCGCCGTACGAGTGGTACACCGCCGAGATCGCCGCGTGGACGCGCGAGATGGGGATGACGCTCGTGTGCCACACGCCCGGCACGCGGTCGACGGCCGACTACACGGAAGAAGGCACCCGGCAGTTCGTACCCACCGACGCGATCTTCGACAGCATCCTGCGCCGCGAGCGCGACGACCCGCACGGGCTGAACGGCTTCATGCTGCTGCTGCACGTGGGTGCCGGTCCTGGCCGCGCCGACAAGTTCCACCGGCGGTTCGACGAACTGCTGTCGGAGCTGCTGGCTCGCGGCTACACGTTGGTGCGCGTCGACGCACTCCTCCAACAGGCACCGTAGCGGACGTCCCGTCCGCGTCTCCCGGTCCCGCGATCCGCCTGCGGGAACGTGCTGGGGGAATTTCCGTCCGGCGCGCGGGAGACCACGCAGGCCAGGGGCGGGATCGGGCCAATTCCTGCGCATTTCCCACGGTTTCCACCTGTTTGGCGCTCGGCACACAAGTTGCCATCAGAGGGGGGCGTGCAGTTCGCACCGCTTTTTCAAGGATGCATACGATGACTTCGTCCGCCCTCATTCGTACCGCGCTCGGCAGCGCCCTTGCGTGTGCCATGGTCGCCGCCCCCGCGCTCGCCCAGGACGCCTCGCGCGCCCCGCTCACCCTCGCCAGCGCCAAGGTGACGCTTGCGGGCACCTCCAACATCCACGACTACACGGCATCGACGACGACCGTTCGCGTGACCAAGCTCCAGGTGGCCAGCGGGCTGAACGGCGACCTGCTGTCGGCCGTGCTCGCGCCCGGCGCGTTGCAGGCCTTCGAGATCGCCATCCCGGCCGCATCGCTGCACTCGCCCAAGGAAGGCCTCGACAAGAACATGCACAAGGCGCTCAAGGTCAAGGAGCACGCCGACATCGTGTTCCGCCTCGCACGCCTCGAGCCCAAGGGACAGGCGCTGCGCGCCATCGGCACGCTCCGGATCGCGGGCGTCGAGAAGGAAGTCGCCTTCGATCTCGCCACCGCCGTCAAGGGCGACCGTCTCGTCGTCACCGGCTCGGTGGATCTGTTGATGACCGACTTCGGTATCGCTGCACCCAAGGCCATGATGGGCATGCTGCGCACCGATCCCAAGGTCACCGTCACGTTCGAGACCGTGCTCTCGACCCCGCTTACCTAACCCAACGCGCGTTTCCCCAGGGAGTGTTCACCATGTATCGCCATTTCATCCCGACGTGTGCCTGCGCGGCGCTGCTACTCGCCGCCCCGGCGCTCGCGCAGTCCGCCAGTACCGAATCGCCCGAGCCGGCCAACGTCGCCGTTGCCCCCGAGGGCACCGACGAGAGCGGCTCCACGGCCGCGACCAAGACCACCGAAGAGGAGGAGCAGGAAGCACTCCGGCAGATGCTCACGGAAGGCCGTCCGGTGACCATCCAGCACCTGCGCGCGCCAGACAAGCGCGGCCTCAACACGTTCGAGTCGCCCAAGCTGGCCGGTCCGGAGTACACGGGCTTCAAGCTCGACTTCGGCGCCAACTTCGCGACCCAGGTCCAGAACCTGCGCCACTCCAACAGCGCCGTCCCCGTCGTGGTCAACGGCGTGGACACGAACCAGCTGGCCGACATCGGCTTCGGGTTCAACAACTCCACGGCCAACCTCACGCTGCACGCGCAGCTGGCCAAGGGCATGCGCGTCCAGTTGACCACCTACCTCTCGTCGCGTCACCACAACGAGACGTGGGTGAAGGACGGCTTCATCCTGATCGACGAGTCGCCCATCGACATCAAGCCGCTCAACTCGCTGATGAAGTACGTGACGCTCAAGGTCGGCCACATGGAGATCAACTACGGCGACGCGCACTTCCGCCGCAGCGACAACGGCAACGCCATCTACAACCCGTTCATCGGCAACTACATCATGGATGCCTTCACCACCGAGATCGGCGGCGAGGTGTACCTGCGGCACAAGGGCGTGATTGCGATGGCCGGCGTGACCGGCGGCGAAATCCGCGGCACGGTGCTGACGCCCGAGAAGCGCGGCCAGACCTACCTCGGCAAGCTCGGCTTCGACCGTCAGATGAACGAGGACCTGCGGGTGCGCCTGACGGGCTCGATGTACAGGACCAAGAAGGCGCTGAGCAACACGCTCTACGGTGGCGACCGCGCCGGCTCCCGCTACTACTACGTGATGGAGAACACCGCGGCGACCGAGTCGGCGCAGTTCACCTCCGGCCTGCTCAACCCGGGGTTCCGCAATGAGGTCACCGCGTTCCAGGTGAACCCGTTCGTGAAGTTCCGCGGCCTCGAGCTGTTCGGCGTGCTCGAGCGCGCCGAGGGCAAGGCCTCGACCGAGACGAGCAAGCGGCAGATGGATCAGTTCGCAGGCGACGTGGTCTACCGCGTCGGCCCTGGCGAGCCGCTGTACGTGGCCGCCCGCTTCAACCGCGTGAACGGCCAGCTCCTCGGCATCGCCAACGACATCACGGTCGACCGCGTGGCGGTCGGCGGTGGCTGGTTCATCACCCCCGGGCTGCTCGCCAAGCTCGAATACGTCAGCCAGGAGTACAAGGGCTTCCCGCCGACCAACATCCGCAGCGGCGGCAAGTTCCACGGCCTGATGCTCGAAGGCGTCGTCGCCTTCTGAGTGAGGTCATGATGCAGACAGCCACGTCCCTCCCCGTGCTGTCTCCCGGGGGGGGG
>JAEYZV010000682.1 GCA_023427865.1 Acidobacteriota bacterium | reverse complement strand
GGCGACGGCTACAGGCGCTACGACGACATACCATCCGGGGGCCGGGCCACCCGGCCCGTGCGTGTCAGATGCCGATATCGTCGGCGTCTCGCACGGGAGGAATCGCGCACGGCCGAATCGGCCTGCGGGTTCGTGTAGATTGCCCTGATGCCCACCGTCAGCGACCTCGAACGACACCGCGCCGCCATCACAGGGCACTGTTACCGCATGCTCGGCTCGGTCATCGACGCCGACGACGCGGTGCAGGAGACGATGGTGCGGGCGTGGCGACACCTCGATTCGTTCGAGGAACGCTCGTCACTGCGTACGTGGCTCTACCGCATCGCCACGCGCGTCTGCCTGGACGCACTCAGCGACCGCAAGCGGCGGATGCGGTCGACCGAGGCAGGTCCGGTGGGGACCATCGACGATCCGCTGACGGCGCTGCCCGGCTCGGCCTGGATCGAGCCCATTCCCGACGTCGATGCGCTGCCCTCGGACGCCGACCCGCACGAGCGGGCCGTGCTGCGCCAGAGCCTGCGGCTGGCCTTCGTCGCCGCCCTCCAGCATCTGCCGCCGCGGCAGCGTGCCGTGCTGCTCCTGGTCGAGGTGCTCGGCTGGTCGGCCGCCGAGGTCGCGCAAGGTCTCGAGATGACGGTGGCCGCGGTGAACAGCGCCCTCCAACGCGCGCGGGCCACGCTCGCCACCCGCGACCTGGGCGCCACCGAGACCGCGCTGTCGGCCGAGGAACAGGAGCTCGTCGACCGCTATGTGCATGCGTTCGAGCGGTACGACGTCGACGCGCTCGCGGCGCTCATGCACGAGGACGCGACGATGGCGATGCCGCCCTTCTCGTTGTGGCTGCAGGGTCGTGCACCGTTTGCCGGCTGGCTGCTGGGCCGTGGGGCCGCCTGCCGCGGGTCGCGGCTCGTGCCCGTGGCCGCAAACGGGCTGCCGGCGTTCGCGCAGTACAAGCCCGCCGGCGACGGCCGCTATCTCCCGTGGGCGATCGTGGTGCTCGAGATCGAGCGCGGCGCCATCGCCGCGCAGACGTTCCATCTCGACACCGCGACGCTGTTCCCGCGCTTCGGCCTGCCCATGGAACTGCGCGACGAGGCGGAAGCCGAGGCGTAGTCGCTTACCGCTGGTTCAGCGCGTCACGGCGACGGCGGTGACGCTCTTGATCAACGCCGTCTCCTTCTCGTCGTACGGCGTGCCGTCGTTACGGAAGACCTCGTGGAACCACACGGCCGGTTCGCGGTCGACATAGGGCCGGCGCCACGAATCCCAGGGCAGGTGCGTCTGCGACTTGCCGCGCACGAGTCCCCAGTTGATGGCGGCCACGTTGTGCTGCTTCAGGATGGGCAGCGAACCCGCGAACGTGCTGCCGTTGCCGCGCGCCATGTACTCGGTACACAGGATGGGGCGGTTGTAGACCTGCAGCTGGCGGATGCGCTCCTCGAGCCGTGACGGCGGCTCGTAGCTGTGGAACGAGATGATGTCCGACAGCGCGATCTGCAGTCGATCGATCGCGCTCAACTGATCGAGCGCCGACCAGTCGCCGCCCCGCCACAACCCACTCGTGATCGGCTGCGTCGGTCCGGCCGCGCGCGCCCAGGCGAACACCTGCGGCAGCAACGCCAGCACCAGCTCGCCCTTGTTCTTCGGCTCGAGGCTCGCGTACGCGGGATCGTTGACGTTGTCGACCTCGTTCCACAGGTCCCACGCGAGCACGCGGTCGTCCTTGCCGAAGCGGCCGACGACGGCCGTGACGTACCTCTCGAGGCGCGGCCAGTGCGATGGATCCTCGAGCGCGACCTTGCCCGGCCCCTGCACCCAGCCCGAGT
Organism: Acidobacteriota bacterium; assembly: GCA_023427865.1. Taxonomy (GTDB): domain Bacteria; phylum Acidobacteriota; class Vicinamibacteria; order Vicinamibacterales; family Vicinamibacteraceae; genus Luteitalea. The sequence continues at coordinate 5,994 of JAEYZV010000682.1, read as the reverse complement.
TGTGCACGCCCGGCCGCGGCGGGCGCTGCGGCCCGATCGCGGGAAACGGATCCCACACCGAGTCGAAGAGCACGAACATCGGCCGGATCCGGTGGCGTGCGGCGATCGTCAGGAACTCGTCGACGCGGCGAAGGAAGCCGTCGGGATCCTGCGTGTAGGCGAGGTCGTGCAGGAACACGCGCATCGTGTTCATGCCGATGCCGGCCGCCCATCCGAGCTCGAGATCGATCCGTCGCGGATCGAACGTCTCGGCCTGCCACATCTCGAGCTGGTTGATGGCGGTGGCCGGCGCGTAGTTGGCGCCGACGAGGAAGCCCTGGCGCGCATACCAGGCGTGCGCCTGTGCCTCCGTCCACCGTTCCGCCGCCGACGCCACGACCGCCTGCGCGGCGATGGCCACGATGGTGACGAGCCGGATTGCGGCATGTCTCGCTGACACGTGTCCTCCGTTCCCTGGCGCACCGGGGCGCGCCCTGCCCGCGCATCTGTCACGGGGATGCGGACGACACTCTACCCGACAACCGGTCTCGGCTCAGTCGTCGGCCTGCAGACGCGCCTGACCAGCGGGATCGAGCATGCGCGCGCGCTGCCGGCCGGTCAGCGTCAGGCCGATGCGCTGGTGGGCAGCCTTGATGCGCACGGCTTCGACGGTGCGGTCGAGCACGAGCGCGATGTCCTCGGCGGTGGCGCCTTCGAGCGCCATGTCGGTGAGCCGCTGTAGTTCGGCGAGGGTCCAGCGGCGGCTTCGGGGTGGTGCAGGCACGAGCGGTCGGGCTCCTGCACCCGTAATCGGCACGTTCGGCCGATTCCGGAGCGGTCCGGACCATCGCGCGCAAGCGCGTCTGCCCGTCGGGCGACCTGTCCGCCGCAGCCTTGGCGAGGCGGAAGGCCCGACGGCTACGTACCGAGGGACACGCCGAAGGCCGAAGGCCGAACGACGAAGGCCGACGGCCGACCGCCGAAGGCCGAGGCACACTCCGAAGGCCGACGGCCGACCGACGAAGGCCGATCGTTTCGTTCAGCATCGCCCGGCGGCGATGACCTCGGCGTAGAAGTCCTCGTAGAGCGGCACCACCGTGTCCTGATGGAATCGGGTGCGCGCATCCGCGGCTGCCGCCCGACCCATGGCCTCGCGCCGCACCGGATCGCGCAGCAACGCCAGCGCCGCGTCGGCCATTCCCGCCGTGTCCTCAGGCGCGTGCAGGTGTCCCGTCACCCCTTCGGTGACGACTTCGGGGAGCCCGCCCACGCGCGAGGCGATCACCGGCACCGCGCACGCCATCGCCTCGAGCGCCGACAGGCCGAAGCTCTCCTGGGCGGAGGGCAGGAGGAACAGGTCGGCCACGGCCAGCCACCGGAGCGCGTCGGGTTGCTCGCCCGCGAACACCACCTCGTCGCGCAGGCCGGCCTCGCGCACGCGCTGCTCGATCCGCGGCCGTTCGGGACCGTCGCCGACGAGCACCAGCCGCGCCGGCGCGTGCTCGCGTACCCGCTGGAACACGTCGACGACCGCGTCGAGCCGCTTCACCGGCCGGAAGTTCGACGTGTGGAGCAGGATGGCCGTCCCGTCGCCTCCCGCGATGCTGCGGCGGAACTTGGGGTCGGGGCGATGCTGGTAGCGGTCGGTGTCGAGGAAGTTCGGGATGACGCGGATCTCGCGGGTGATGCCCAGCGTCCTGATGGTGTCGCGCGCCAGGCTCTCGGAGACCGCGGTCACACCGTGCGACTGCTGGATCGAGAAGGCGACGACCGACGAGTACGACGGGTCGCCGCCGACGAGTGTGATGTCGGTGCCGTGCAGCGTCGTGATCGTCCGCGGAATCACGCCGCCCGCCGCCGAGAGCATCTGGTCGGCGAGGTACGCGGCAGTGGCGTGCGGCACCGCATAGTGCGCGTGCAGGATGTCGAGGCGACGCTCCTGCGCCACGCGGACCACCGTGTTGACGAGCGCCAGCAGATACTGCGGCTCGAGGAACAGCGGGTACGGCGGCATGGTCACCTGCTCGAAGTCGAACCGCGGCTCGCCCTCACGCCAGCGGAACGGCCGATCGTGACTGATCAGGTGCACCTCGTGGCCGCGTTGCGCGAGCGCCCGCCCGAGCTCGGTCGCCACCACGCCGCTGCCGCCCACCGAGGCGTAGCAGACGATGCCGACGTTCATGGCGTGTCCTTCAGCACGCCGGCCCGTACGACCGGCTCGCGGACGACGAGGCCCTCCGCGTAGGCAACGCCGGTGAGCGCGCCGAACTGCGCGTCGCGGCTCTCGATCAGCTGACGAAAGCTCGCGCCCACCAATCGCGTCGCCACCGCCGACGGGTCGGCCGGCGCGAACTGCGTGCGGTGGCAGTCGAGGGCGGCTCGCTTGGTGTCGTACCAGGCCGAGACGTCGACGACGAACGACGGCGGCGCGCTGTCGTTGATGAAGTAGTGGCAGACCCAGTCGGGGCGCCATGCCGCGTGCGCCGTCTCGAAACGGCGCAGTCCGGCGCGATGGCAGGCCGTGGCGAGCACCTGGCTCGCGGCCACGTGGTCCGGGTGCCGGTCCTGCCAGTAGGGGATGGCCACGGTGCGAGGTCGCAACCGGCGGATGATGTCCACCGCGGACCGCAACTGATCGGGATCGCCCGTGATCCCGCCGTCGGGCCACCCGAGGTTCTCGCGCACGAGCACGCCGAGCACGCGGGCCGCAGCGGCCGCCTCGGCACGGCGATCCTGCGGCGTGCCGTTGCTCCCGAGCTCGCCGGCGGTCAGGTCGCACAGCCCGACGCGTCGGCCTTCGGCGGTGTGGCGCGCCACGCAGCCGCCGAGGCCGATCTCGATGTCATCCGGATGCGCGCCGAAGGCGAGGAGGTCGAACGGCATGTTCGTCACTGTACCCCGACCTCACGACGCGGGCGCACCTCACTGCCAGCCGCCGAACAGATCCTCCCAGCAGCTCGCGATCTCGCCGTGCTGGGCGTCCGGCACGCCCGGCGTGAAGGGCAACGCGTCGGCACGCGAGAGCGCGTCGAGCCATGTCGCCACCGCGCCGATGTCGTTGCCGATCACACCCGCCGACACGCGGGAGAGATCGTCGTCCGGCCGGTGGTGGAAGAAGCGGCCCGCATCGCAGTTGACGCGGTAGTGGAACAGGCCGGGCAGCCCGGCGGCGACGAACGGGAAATGATCGGCGTACGGCACGACTGCGGTGTGCGTGCGGTAGTACAGGCCGGCCGCGTGGAAGATCGGCCTGAACGAGGCCTCGAAGTCGGGATGCGCGTTGAGGTACAGCTCGAGCCACCCGAGATGCGATCCGAAGCTGTCGAGGTTGTACATCACGCGACCGCGACGGCTCACATCGTCGCGGTGCCGACGCACATACGCGGCAGAGCCGACCGACAGCTGCTCCTCGGCGCCAAAGGAGATGAGGCGAATCGTGCGGCGGCGGGGCCGATCGTGCAGAAGGCGCGCGAGTTCGAGCACGCCCACCACACCGGAACCGTTGTCGTCGGCACCGGGCGAGGCCGCCTGCGTGTCGTGGTGCGCACTGGCATAGAGGATCTCGTCGGCGAGGTCGGTTCCCGGCAGGTCGATGACGACGTTCTGGGAGGTGGACGGGGCCATGCCGCCAACGACGCGGCAGCGCGCCTGTGTGGCGCCGCTCGCCACCCAGTTCCAGGCGTCCCGGTGCGCGACGTTCAACGTGGGTACGGCGCCGATCGCTGCCGTGTACTCCGGGAACATGCCGTCGGCGAGCGGTGTGTCGCCGGGATAGCGCGTGTCCACCATCAGCAGGAACGCGGGTCCGGCGTCCATGAGGCGCTTGTACGCCGCACGCGAGGCGATGTGCGTGCCGAGATGGAGGACGGCCTTGCCACGCAGGTGGCCGAGGTCGTCGCGCTGGTAGTCGGTCGGCGTGTGGACGGCGAGCGTCGCCTCGCGCCACGCGCCGTCGGTTCCGGGCGTGCTGCTGAACAGCGAGCAGGGAAACACGTGCCAGGCGTCGCCGATGCGAATCTCGAGCTGTTCCTCACCGACCACGCGCGAACGTACGGGAAAGGTCTCGTCCCACACGGCGACGTCCAGAGCCCGGGCCGTGTCGATGACGTAGTCGGCCGCAGCGCGGTCGCCAGGCGTGCCGGCAAGGCGCACGCCGATGTCCTCGACGAGGGCGTGAAGGTCGCGCGTGATGCGGTCGGGAGAGGCGATCAACATGCGGGGAGCATAAAGCACGGGCACGACGAACGCGGACGATCGGCTGCGCGTCGTCCCGTATGATCCCGCCGTGGCGAGACGACCCGACGTACTGCTGTTCGATCTGGGAGGCGTGCTCATCGACTCGGCGGGAGTGCCCGAGCTCGGACGCCTCCTGCCGGCGCCCGCTACCGACGCCGAGGTGGCGGCACGCTGGAACGCCTGCCCGCACTCGGACGCGTTCGGGCGCGGTCAGCTGGACGACGAGCGCTTCGTGGAGCGGTTCATCGCCGACTGGCAGCTGTCGGTCGCGCCAGAGACGTTTCGGGCGGAGTACCGATCGTGGGTGCGGGGCTGGCTGCCGGGCGCCGAAGCGCTGCTCGAGACGCTGCGCCCGCACTTCCGGCTGGCGGCGCTGAGCAACTGCAATCCGTTGCACTGGGCGCGGCTGGTCGACGACCTCGGCCTGCTCGATCGCGTGGACGACGCGCTCTCGTCGCATCACCTCGGGCTGCGCAAGCCTGACGCGGCCATCTACGCCGCCACGCTCGAGCGGTTGCTGGTCGATGCCTCCGACGTGCTGTTCTTCGACGATGCGGCGGCAAACGTGGAAGCGGCACGGGCTGCCGGCATTCGGGCCGTCGTGGTCGACGGTCCGGATGCCGTGCGTCGGCACCTCGAAGCCGAAGGGCTGTTTCCGTTGGCCTGACGCGCGGGGCTGTCTCGACTACCCGCCCGCAAGCGGCAGGTGGCGCTGCCGCTTGCCGGTGAGTCGGAAGATCGCGTCCGCGAGGGCGGGCGCCGGCAGCACGATCGGCGACTCTCCGGCGCCGGCCGACGGCGTGTCGCGGCGGTCGACGATCTCGACGTCGAGGGTCGGGAGGTCGCGGAAGCGCGGAACGCGATAGTCGGCAAGCGAGCGCGTGCGCTGGGCCGTCGTGTCGAAGCGCACCTGTTCCCAGAGCGCACCGCCGAGGCCCTGCAGGAGCGCGCCGGTCATCAGGTTCTGCAGCGCGTCGGGATTGAGCGCCGCGCCGAAGTCGCCCGTCGCGACCATGCGACGCACGCGCACGTCGGTGCCAGCCGTCTCCACCTCCACGCACAGCGCCAGGCGCGCGTCCTTCTCGAGTGTGCAGCTGAAGCCGACGCCGCGGCCCGTGCGTGTCGCCGCGCGCCCCTGCTCCCAGCCGAAGCGACCCGCGGTGCGGGTGATCACCTCGCGCAGCCGCGCATCGGTGACGTGACGCAAGCGGAACGCGATCGGATCGACGCCGAGCGCGTGCGCCCATTCGTCCATGTGCGACTCACGCGCGAACGTGTTGGCCACCGCCGCGAGCGCGCGATAGCTACCCTGGCGCACGTCCGACTTCGTCCGGTAGAAGCCGATCCAGTGATGCGGGATGTCGTACGGTGGCACGAGCCCCGATGCGCCGCTGTTGTAGTTGGCAAATCGCAGCGCCGAGAGCCGCCCGGTGGCGTCGACCGCGCTCTCGATCTCGATGAGGCCGGCAGGGCGCGTGTAACTGCAGGTGAACTCCTCCTCGCGCGTCCAGGCCACTCGGACCGGCGCCCCGCTCAGACGCGCCAGCCGCGCCGCCTCCACGTCGCACTCGCCGCGCTGCTTGCCGCCGAAGGCCCCACCGGCGTCGTGGACGATGATGCGCACCTGGGCGTCGGCCAGCTTCAGCGCGCGGGCGACCTCCTGCCGCACGAGGAACGGCGCCTGCGTGCCGCTGTGCACGGTCATCGTCGTGCCGTCCCACTGCGCCACGGCGGCGCGCGGCTCGAGCGGCACGTGCGCGATCGGCGCCACGTGGTAGC
>JAEYZV010000672.1 GCA_023427865.1 Acidobacteriota bacterium | reverse complement strand
AGCGCCGGCACCGGCGCTGGCAATCACGATGCCCCTGGCGCCGGCGTGGAGGTACGCCGTGGGAGGCGTGCTGGCGGCGGCGATTGCCGCCGCCGGCAACCTCGCCTGGCGTTCGGCCTTCACATCGGCGACGGGTTACGCGGTGCCGCAGCTGATCGACACGACGTCGGTCACGCTCGCCTCGTCGCTGTCGGTGCTGCTGGCTGCCGGGATCTACCTGCTGCTGGCCCGCGGCCTGACCATCGCCACGCCGCTCTACATCGTCGGCTGTCTCGTGACCGCGGCGGCCTCCTGCGTCGCCACGATGACGCCGCTGATGCCCGACGGCAGTCCCACGCCGCCCGGCTTCATGCAGCTCACCATCCCGATGCACCTGTTCGCGGGCCTTGCCGCCGCCGTGATCGTGCCGATCGTCGTGCTGGTTGGCGTGAAGAAAAAGTCAGAAGTCTGAAGTCAGAAGTCAGAAGGCAAGGCGAAAGAGAAACGTCGGAAGCAATGCCTGGCGGGCGGTAGGGCCGGCTGTCCCAGCCGGGCCCCTCTCAGTACTCCTGAAAGATTCGCTGCAGTTGCGCGGGATCGCTCGTCCTGGTGAGGGCGAGCATCAACAGCACTCGCGCCTTGACCGGGGAGAGATCCTCGCCGGCGATGCGCCGGTCGGCCCGCCCGCGTACGGCGTTGCTGTCGGGGGAGATACGTCCGCTTCCCGTGCGCGTCGTCACCACGACCGCCACGCCCCTGTCGCGCGCGTACGCGATGCCCTCCTCCTGCGTGCCCGACGTAGCGCCGGCACCGGCGCTGGCAATCACGATGCCCCTGGCGCCGGCGTCCACGGCCGCGCGTATCACATCGCCCGCGGCACCCTGGTAGACGAGGAAGACGTCCACGCGCGGGAGTTCGGTGACGCGCGCCACGTCGAACTCGGAGGCCGCGGTGTGCCGCGCTTCGGCGGAGCGATGGAAGACGACGCGGTCGTGGTCCACCACGCCGAGGCGGCCGGCTCCCCGTGACACGAACGTGTGCAGCCGCAGCGCGTCGCTCTTGGTCACGTCGCGCGCCCCGTTGATCTCGTCGTTCAGCACCACGAGGGCGCCGCGGCCCGCCGCCTCCGGTTCCGCTGCGACGCGGAACGCCGCGAGCAGGTTGGCCGCGCCCTCGTACCCCGGCTGATCGGGATGGCGCATCGATCCCGTCACCACCACCGGGCGCCGGTCGCGCACCGTGAGGTGCAGGAAATAGGCGAGTTCCTCCAGCGTATCGGTGCCGCTCGTCACGACCACACCGGCCAGTGCCGGATCCTCGCGCAGCATGGCGCCGAGTCGTCGCGATAGATCGATCCACTGCGACAGCGCGAGCTCCGCACTCGTGGTGTTGCTGAACTGCTCGGCGTCGACCGCGGCGACGCTGCGGAGCCCGGGCACGCTGGTCACGAGGTCGTCGGCCGTCAACCGGCCGGCATCGCGGTTGCTGATCGTGCCGCCCGTGGCGACCAGTCGTACGCGCGGGAGCGATGTCGCCGCCTGTGCTGTGGGCGTGCCTGCCGGGGAGGGTGCGGTGGAAGGGGTGGGTGCCTGTGCGCTCACGGGCGCCATGGCGGCTCCCGTGAGCAGCAGCAGAAAGGCAACCCGAGACTTACGCATGCGCCGCCGTCGGTCGATGCAGCCGTGACAGCCACTCCGAGAGGCGGCGCGCGGCCGCGTCGGCAGTGTCGTCGTAGAAGGGCATGAGCGCCGTCGGCGCGCCCTGCGCCGTCACCACGTGCGCGCGCCAGCGATGGCGCTGCACCTGCGACAGCTCGATGTAGTACAGCCGGCCGTTGATGTGTTGCTCGATTCTCTGCACGCGTGGGCTCACGGAAACCGCTGACGCCGTCCTGTGACCTGTCCCTCCAGGGGAATCCCGGAAGGCGACGGTCATTGTAGAGAACTGCCGGAGCGGCGCAAGCGAAGAGGGCCACGAATCACGTGCACACCCCACCGGCCATGCCGTAAATACCATCCGACGAACGAGTTGCGCCGGGCCGTGCGCGGGCGCGCACACGATATCCACCGATCGTCCGCAGGTTTTCCACAGGGCGGTTCGCCCGGCGATGCCGGACCTCGACACGCGGGGGCGAACCGGGGAAGATCGGACGTCGTGTCGTTCCTGCCCCTGGCGCTCCATTCGTGGCGACGACGTCTTCGCGAGGCCCTGCGCGTGCCGGCGACGGTCGTCGCCCTGTCGTTGGTGGCGAGTGTCGTGCACGCCGGGCAGGGCACGTCGTGGTTCCGCGTGTTTCTCAACGACGGCCAGGTGATCTCGACGTTCGGCGAGTTCACGCGCGTGGACGACCATGTGATCGTGCAGGTGCCGGGCGGTCCGCTGACCGGGGGCGCGACCCCGGTGACGCGGGTCGTGACGATCCCCGCCGCGGCGGTCGACTGGGCGAAGACCGATGCCTACCGAGACGCGGTGCGGCGCGCGCAGTTCGAGACGGCTGGCGGTGCGCGGGCGTATGCCGCCTTCACCGAGGAGGTGGCCGCGACGCTTCGCGACGTGGCGCTCGTTGTCGATCCGGTCGAGCGCATCCGGAGACTCGAGTCGGCGCGTGCGCGGCTCGCGCAGTGGCCCGCTGCGCACCACGGGTACCGCGCACACGACGTCGCCGAGACGTTGTCGGTGATCGACGACCTGCTGAACGGCATGCGCGCGGCCGCCGGGCAACAGTCCTTCACGCTGGCCATCGCCGCCTCGGCGCCGACGCCGCCCGCGCCGTCCACACGGCTCCAGCCGCCCCCGACGCTCCAGGAGGTGGTCGCGCAGGCGCTGGGCCTCGCACCGCGCCTCGCCGACCCGGTCGAACGCGTGGCGTTGCTGCAGGCTGCGGCGTCCCTGCTCGACACCTCCGGACTCGACGCCGAGTGGGCGCGCGCGGCGCGTACGGAGGCCCGTCGTCAGATCCGGCACGAGGATCGCGTCTCGACCGCATACGAGCGCCTGCGCTCGTGGACCATCGAGCGCGCGGCGCGCCTGCTTGCCCTGGCCGACGTGCGTGGCCTGATGAAACTGAAGAATGACGTGGTGAAGCGCGACGCGAAGCTGCAGCGGCAGCGGCCGGCCGAGATGGCCTCGCTCATGGCGACGGTCGATGTCCGCCTCGACGACGCACGCCGGCACCGGCTCCTGCTCGAGCGCTGGACCGAGCGCCGACCGGTACTCGAGAGATATGCGTCCGTCGTTCGACGGCACGTGGGTGACGGCCTGGCGCTCTCCCGAGCGCTGGAGGAAGTGAAGGCGCTGGCCGGACCCGACCCGACGCTGCTGACCCGCGCCGAGGGGCAGTTGGCGGGAAGCCGCGCCGACGCCGACCTCGTCGTCGTGCCCGACGAAGCGCGCACGCTGCAGCAGGTCTGGCTCTCGGCGCAGGAACTGGCGGCGCGCGCCCTGCGCGGCCGTCGTGCGGCCGTACGTAGCGGCGACATGCGGCAGGCCTGGGAGGCCTCGGCGGCGGCCGCTGGTGCCCTCATGCTCCTCCAGCAACTGCGCAACGACGCCGCGGCGCTGGTGCGCCCGCCCGCTCGTCCGACGGTCGGTCTGTGACATGCGTCCGCTGATTCGTCTCGTCCAGGCCGACGACGTCGACGCCTGGCAGCGGGCGCTGCTCGCGCTGTGCATACCTGCCGACCTCCCGGCGACCTCGTCGGATCAGGCGCTCCTGCCCCTCGACGCGCCGATGATGATCGTGCCGAGTCGTGCAGCCGCGGAGCAATGGCGTCGCACGCTGGAGCAGCGTCTGCTCGTGGAGGGTTGGCAGCCGCCACGGACCCTGCAGCAGGCGTTGGGCCACGCCGTGGCCGCTGGCCGACGCACGGCGCTCGCCATGCCGCGCCTCGTCACACGTGAAGAGTTGTACGACGCCTGCCATCGCGCGGCGCGTCTCGATACCCCGCGCCTGCCGGCGCTCACGCGCGAGGTGCTGATGGGCGCCAGTGCCAGGAAGGCCGCCCGCTCGCATCGCCCGCCCTTCCTGCTGCGCCCCGGGCTCATCGGCGAGATGGTGCGCCTGTTCGACGACGTGGCGCGGCTCGGCCACGATCCGCTCGGGTGGCTCGAAGGAGCGGCGGCCCACCTTGCCGATCAGGCCGCGGCCGATCGCGGCGCCGAACGCCTGCTGTCGCAGACCCGGTTCCTGCAGGAGGCATTCGGGCGCTACGAGGCGAGCCTGCACGCGGTGCAGGGACTCGACGAACGCGGCCTGCGCAACGCGCTCCGTGGCTCGACGCGGCACTGGATGCCGCGGCACGTGATCGTCAGCGTCGCCGACCACCACGCGCAGGGTGAGGGCTTGTGGCCGGTGGACCTGCAGCTGCTCGGGGAGGCACCCGGGCTGGTGCGTGTCGATGTGGTGGCGACACGGCAGATCGCCGACTCGCTGTTCGTGCGCCTGCGCCGCACATGGCCGGTCGCCTCCGAGGTGCGCATCCCGAGCCAGCGGCCGTCCGGCACGTGCCTCGAAGTGGCGAGCCAGGAGCGCCGCTGGATCGTCTGCCGCGATCGCGACGAGGAAGTGCACGCTTACGCACGTCGTGTGAAGGCCCTGGCGCTGCCCGACCTCTCGTCGTCGGCGCTCGTGTACCGTCGCCCATTGCCGTACCTCTACGTGGCGCAGCACGTGCTCGGCGCCGCTGCCATCCCGTTCCAGACATCGGGCACGCTGCCCCTCGCGGCCGAACCCGGGGCCGCAACGCTCGACCTGCTCATGGACGTCGCGCTTTCGGGCTTCACGCGGGCAGCGCTCGTGACCTTGCTGCGGTCGCCGCACGTCCAGGTGCCGCGCCCGGACGGCACGCACGTCGGGCTGGCGGACATCGCCGCGTTCGACGCGTGGCTCGCGCGGCAGCGATATCTCGGCAGCCTGGAGCACCTCGAGCAGCTGATGGCCAACGGCGCAGAACGTGAGCGCGACGTGCAGGGTCCGCCACCAGCGTCTGCGCTGCCGGCCCCGTTGGGACAACGGGCCCTACCGGCCATGGCGACCCCGTTGGGACAACGGGCCCTACCGGCGACGGCAGGGCGGGGCAGGATGGAGGAGAGACGGCAGGAACGCGCCGCCCGCGCCGTCGTGGAGGCCCTGCGGCCGCTTCTCGCGGGGCTCGCGCCGCTGTTGGCCTA
>JAEYZV010000671.1 GCA_023427865.1 Acidobacteriota bacterium | reverse complement strand
CCCCTCGACCCCACGCAGCGCGTGGGAAACCCGCCTTTACCTCGAACTCACGCGCGCGCGTTCGGGGAGCATGCCCGCTCCCGGCTCGGAACGCGCCGGAGCACTGCGTTTCCCCTGCCGCGTCGCTGCCCGAGTCGCCAGCCAGACGGCTGCGCCGACGCGCCCATCCACCTGAGCTCGCGTCGATCGCCTCCCGGCCGCCGAAGGCCGGTAGAATTCTCGTGTGAGCGTTCCTTCCCCCTCCCAGATCCTCGACGCCCTGCGCGTGGTGCAGGATCCCGACCTGCGTCGCGACATCGTGGCGCTCGACTTCGTCAAGAACGTCGTGATTGCGCCCGACGGCCGCGTGTCGTTCGCCATCGAGCTGACGACGCCGGCTTGCCCGGTCAAGGACGAGCTGAAGGCGCAGGCGCAGCGCGCCGTTGCGGCCTTGCCGGGCGTGACTGCCGTCGACATCGAGATGACCTCGAGGGTGCGCAGCAGCGGCGCGGTCATGGGGCAGCGCCAGCCACTGGCCGGTGTGAAGAACATCGTCGCCGTCGGCGCTGGCAAGGGCGGCGTCGGCAAGACCACGATGGCCGTCAACCTCGCACTCGCGCTGGCGCAGCGCGGCAGCCGGGTGGGACTGCTCGACGCGGACATCTACGGACCCAACGTGCCCATCATGCTTGGCGTGCAGGCCTCGCTCGAGACCGATGGTCAGAAGATCGTGCCGGTCGAGAAGCATGGCCTGTTCACCGTCTCGATGGGGTTTCTCGCGGGCGATTCCGATCCCGTGATCTGGCGTGGTCCGATGCTGCACGGCGTGCTCCGGCAGTTCCTGCAGGACGTGGCCTGGCCGCCGCTCGATTACCTCGTGGTGGACATGCCGCCGGGGACCGGAGACGTGGCCCTCAGCCTCAGTCAGCACGTGGCCGTGACCGGCGCCGTGGTGGTGACGACGCCGCAGACGGTCTCAGTGGCCGACTCGCGCCGGGCCATCCAGATGTACCGGAAGTTGAACATCCCGGTGCTCGGCCTCATCGAGAACATGAGCTACTTCGCCTGTCCGGCGTGCCACACCGAGACGGATCTCTTCGGCCGTGGCGGCGGGCAGCGCCTTGCCGAGCAGACGGACGTGCCGTTCCTCGGGGCGGTGCCGATCGCCGAGCCGGTCCGCGCGGGCGGCGACGTCGGCAGTCCGATCGTGCTCAGCGCACCCGATCACGTCGTGGCGCGCGCCATCGGCGAGGTGGCCGAACAGGTGGCCGCGCAGGTGTCCATCCAGGCGTTCCGCACGATCCCGCTGACGCCCGTGTCGTAAGGGGAGAATGTCGATGCTGAAGCAATGGGTTGCGGCAGTGGTCCTGGCGCTGGTCGGCGTCACCGCAGGTGCGATCGTGCAGGGCCGCGTCTACCATCTCGAAGCGGCCGCAGCCGACTTCATCGCCGACGTCGTCGATCCGTACCTGATCGTGCAGGCCGCGCTCGCCAACGACGACCTCGCTCCGGTGGGGGCCGCGGCACGGTCGATCCAGCAGGCCGCCGGGGCGCTCGGCAGCGACGGCAAGCCGCTGGCCGCCGCGGCGGCGAAGGCTGCGCAGGCACGCACGCTGGAGGCGGCGCGCGCGGCGTTCGGCGACCTGAGCAACGCGCTCATCGCATATGCCGACAGGACGAAGCAGCCAATCGAGGGCAGGATCGTCGCGTTCTGTCCGATGGCCGACAAGTCGTGGGTGCAGGCCGAGGGCACGATCGCCAACCCCTACTACGGCAAGTCGATGGCCACCTGCGGCAGCGCGACGCGTAAGCTCTCGGCGACCAAATGAGTGCCGCGGTCGCACCTCGGCGTTTTCCCGCGTGAAAGGTGCGATCCGGCGGCCCACCTCGCGGCGGTGGGGTATAAGGGATGAAGAGCCGATGCACATCCCCTTCACGCGCCGCACGCTGCCCAACGGCCTCGACGTGATCGCCCACGAGGACCACGATCTGCCGATCGTGGCCGTCAACGTCTGGTATCACGTCGGGTCGAAGAACGCGCGGCGCGGACGGACGGGGTTCGCCCACCTGTTCGAGCACCTGATGTTCGAGGGGTCGGCCCACCACGACCAGGGATACTTCGCGCCGCTGCAGCGCGCCGGCGCGTCGCTCAACGGCTCGACGAGCGCCGATCGCACCAACTACTGGGAGGTGGTGCCCGCCGGTGCGCTCGACCTCGCGCTCTGGCTCGAGTCCGATCGCATGGGCCACCTGCTGCCCGCGCTCACGCAGGCCAAGTTCGACAACCAGCGTGACGTCGTGCTCAACGAACGGCGGCAGAACTACGAGAACCGGCCGTACGGCCTGGCCGGCATCGCCGTGGCCGATGCGCTCTACGAACCGGATCATCCGTACAGCTGGCCGACCATCGGCTATCCCGAGGATCTCCGTGACGCGTCGCTCGACGACGTGCACGAGTTCTTCCGGACGTACTACCACCCGCGCAACGCCTCGCTCGTCCTCGCTGGCGACATTACGCCGGAGCGCGCGTTCGAGCTCGCCGAACGCTATTTCGGTGACGTGCCATCGGGGCCCGACGTCCCGCCGCTGCCCTCTGGCGTGCCGACGCTCGCCGCCGACGTGCGCCTGCGCCTCGAGGATCGTGTGGAGCTGCCACGGCTGTACCTTGCCTGGCACTCGCCGGCGCTGTTCGCGCCGGGCGACGCCGAGCTGGACCTGCTGGCCGACGTGCTCGGCGGGGTAAAGACTAGCCGACTCTATCGCGCCCTCGTGGTCGAGCGGCAGATGGCCACCGAGGTGACGGCCGTGCAGTACTCGCGCGAGCTATGCGGCATGTTCCAGGTCGTGGCGACCGCCGCGCCGGGCGTGACGCTCGACGACCTGGGCGAGGCCATCCAGGCGTGCCTCGACGAGGTGCGTGATGCCCCCGTGACGCCCGAGGAGCTCGGCCGCAGCCAGGTGCAGGCCGAGGCGCACTTCGTCTATCGCCTGCAGACGATCGGCGGGTTCTCCGGCAAGTCCGATCAGCTCAACGCATACAACGTGTATCGCGACGATCCCGGGTACGTTGGCGAGGACCTCGCGCGTTACGGTCGTGCGACGCCCGACGACGTGATGCGCGTGGCGGCGACGTGGCTCTCGAGGCCGTGCGTCGCGCTCGGCGTGGTGCCCACGGGACAGACGGCGCTGGGGTTGGCCGATTCCGTGCAGGCGGTGGTGGCATGAGCGTGGATCGCCGCACCCTGCCGATCCCGGATCCCCCACCCGGGATCCGCTTCCCACACCTCACGCGAAGCGAGCTGGCGCCGGGACTGCGCCTCGTCACGGTGGAGCGCCGCGAGTTGCCGCTCGTCAGCCTGCTGTGGTTGTGGCATACCGGCACGTCGGCCGACAGCGACGAGGCGCCGGGCCTGTCGGCGCTCACCCCCGACCTGCACGACGAGGGCACGCA
>JAEYZV010000475.1 GCA_023427865.1 Acidobacteriota bacterium | reverse complement strand
CACGCACGCGGCACGGTGGCGTACGTCGGCGACGGCGCGGCCGGCGTCGAGGTACGCACGGTGGAGGCGCAGGCGCTCACCATGGGCGACCTCGTGGACGCCGTCGGCTTCACGAGCCGCGGGATCGCCGGCCCGGTGCTCGATGACGCCATTGTCCGGAGGGTCGGGCGCGCGCCGCTGCCCCGACCGGTCGCGCTCGACGCGGCGTCGTCGCAGCAGGAGGTGGCCGACAGCCAGCGCGTGCAGCTCGAAGGCCGCCTCCTCGAGCGCGTGGTGACGCCCGACGGGATCCAGCTGATCTTCGAGCACGACGACGAGGTGTTCGTCGCCGTACTCGGCGGGGCCTCGAGCGCCGACCTGTGGCACCTGCGCACGGGCAGCCGCATTCGCGTCGTCGGGGTGTCGCGGCTGCTCGCCACGCGCGACGGCGGCAACCCGCGGCGAGCGGAGATTCTGTTGCAGGACCGGGGCGACGTCACCCTCCTCGAGGCACCTCCGCTGGCGACGATGCGCATCGCGGTGATCGGGCTGGTGCTCATGAGCATCGGCGCCCTGCTCGCCACGGCGTGGGTGATCCTGCTCCAGAGCCGCGTGCGCGCGCAGACGCAGGAACTCAGGCGGGCCAAGGACGCCGCCGAAGCAGCCTCGCGGGCCAAGAGCGAGTTCGTGGCCAACATGAGCCACGAGATCCGCACCCCGATGAACGGCGTCCTCGGGATGACCGAACTGCTCCTCGGCACGAGACTCGAGCCCGATCAGCGGCAGTACGTCGAGACCGTTCGCGGCTCGGCCGAGGCGCTGCTGCACGTCATCAACGACGTCCTCGACTTCTCGAAGATCGAGGCCGGCAAGATGGAACTCGTCTGCCTGCCGTTCGACCCGCGCGACGTGATCGGCGACGCGCTGCAGGCGTTGTCGGTGCAGGCCCACCGCAAGGCCGTGGAACTGGCCTGGAGGGTGGCGCCGGACGTGCCAGCCGCACTGCTCGGCGATGGCGAGCGCATCCGGCAGATCCTGCTGAACCTGGTCGGCAACGCGATAAAGTTCACCGACGCTGGAGTGGTGTCGGTGGACGTCTCGCGTGGGCCCGCGCCCCACGACGCGGATCGAGCGCAGGCGGCGCACCCGGACGCGCAGCCCCGGCCGATCGTGTTCAGGGTGCGCGACACCGGCATCGGCATCCCCACCGAGAAGCAGCAACTGATCTTCGAGGCGTTCACGCAGGTTGATGGGTCGACGACGCGCAGGTACGGCGGCACGGGACTCGGGCTCTCGATCTCGCTGCGACTCGTGCGGATGATGGGCGGGACGCTCGCGGTCGCGAGCACGCCGGGCCGCGGCAGCGAGTTCAGCTTCACGGTGCCGCTCGCGCCGGCATCGGCGCCTGCGCCGGTCCGTATGGGGCCGCTTCACGGCCGTCGCGTCCTCGTACTCGACGACCACGAAGTCAACCGCAACATCCTGCAGGAACTGCTTGGCGTCTGGGGCCTGTCGGTGGCCGGCGCGCCGGACGTGCCCTCGGCGCTGGCGCTCGTGGAGGCGCACGAAGCCGCAGGCACGCCGTTCGACGCTGCGATCATCGACCGGCACATGCCGGGGCAGGACGGCTTCGCGTTCGCAGAGCGGCTGCACGCGGGTGATCGCCGGCTGCCGCTCCTGATGCTCACCTCCGACCGTGAGGTCGGCGATCTCGCGCGCTGCGAGTCGCTCGGCATCACGCGCCACCTCACGAAGCCGGCGCGGCCGCGCGAACTGTCCGAGGCGCTCGGCGCGATGCTCGGCCAGCCGCGTCCGGTCGTCGCCGTGGAACCCGCGGCCGCTGTCGTCGCCCCGCCGGGGATGGTGATGCGGGTGCTGCTGGCCGAGGACAACCACGTCAACCAGCGCGTGGCGTGCGCGATGCTCCGCAAGCGCGGCCACCAGGTGACGCTGGCCGCCAATGGCGCCGAAGCGGTGGACGCCGTGCGCGCTGGCAGGTTCGACGTCGTGCTGATGGACGTGCAGATGCCAGAGATGAACGGCTTCGAGGCCACGGCGCGCATCCGTGAACTCGAGCGCGGCAGCGGACGCCGGCTGCCCATCGTCGCGATGACCGCGCATGCGATGACCGGAGACCGCGAACGGTGCCTGGGCGCCGACATGGACGGCTACCTGACAAAGCCGATCACGTTCGCGGCGCTGGTCGCCGAGGTCGAGCGCTTCGCGGACGCTGAGGACGCGCCGGTGCGCACCGCCGTGTAGCGTCAGTTGCCATCTGGCGAAGCGGCATTGCGCCGCCGCTCGCCCGGGCCGCGGGCGGTTGCATCCGGCGACGACGTTGACGCGTCGTCATGCAGATGGCGTATCGTGCGTGGCATGCCGTTCCTGCTCGCTTCCTCCTCACGCCGGGACTTCCTCACCGCTGCTGGTGCGACACTCGCGAGCCTGACGTTCGCGGTGCCTGCCTCGGCGCGCCAGACGGCCGGGCGCCCGTTGCGGCTGGCGCTGCTCTCGGACACGCACATTCCCGCCGATCCCACCGAGGCGTTCCGGGGCTTCTCGCCGGTCGAGAACCTGTCGAAGGTCGTGCCGCAAATCGCCGCGGCCAACGTGGAAGGCGCGCTCATCGGCGGCGACCTCGCGCGCCTGGAGGGACTGCCCGGTGACTACGCGCGGCTGCACGAGTTGATCGCGCCGATCACCGCGAAGATGCCGGTCGGCCTGGTGCTCGGCAACCACGACCATCGGGCGAACTTCCTTGCGGCATTCCCCTCGTCGTCATCGCCGGCGGTGAAGGGCAAGGTGGCGGCGACGCGCGATGCGGGTGGCCTGCGCTTCGTGCTGCTCGACTCGCTGCTGGCGCCCAACGTCACGCCGGGACAGCTCGGCAACACGCAGCGCGAGTGGCTGGCGAAGGAACTGGCCGCGTCGGCGACGCCGACGGTCCTGCTGGTGCACCACACGCTGGGCGCGAACGACGGCGAACTCGTGGACGCGGAGCGGTTGTTCGAGGTCGTGCGGCCGCATCGTCACGTGAAGGCCATCATCTACGGCCACTCGCACAAGTACGAGGTGCGCGAGCGCGACGGTGTGCAACTGATGAACCTGCCCGCCGTCGCGTACAACTTCGCCGACAGCGAGCCGGTGGGCTGGCTCGAGTCGGTGTGGACCGCCGAGGGTGTCGACCTGACACTGCGCGCCGTCGGCGGCAACATGGCCGGCAACGGACAGACGACGTCGGTGCACTGGGCGCGGTAGCTCGGGACTCGGGATTCGGGATTCGGGATTCGGGTCTCGACCTGTAGCCGCCGGG
>JAEYZV010000625.1 GCA_023427865.1 Acidobacteriota bacterium | reverse complement strand
AGCTCGTTCACGGCGACGGCATCGACGAGCGCGTTCCAGCGCTCCGGCTGATCCTCGGCGCCGCCGCTGACGAAGAACGGCCGCGGCGCGATGAGGGCGTGCAACTCGTGGAGGTCGCGACCGCGCTCGATCATCACCTCGTACGCACCGGTGCGCGGGTTCTCCGGCGTCGGCAGGCCTGGTGCGCGTGGAGTCACGTGCGCGTCGTAGCCGAGGTACCACGGTTCCCAGTAATTGACGTTGAGACGCGTCTCGTCGAACACGATGCCGGGGTCGCTCGTCGCAACCGCGGCGTACCGATCCCACAGGGCGCCGGCGAACATCGACCATTTCCCGCCGTAACTGTGGCCGACGACGCCGATCCGCGCCGCATCCACGTCGGGCAGGGCTGCCAGCGCCATCCACGCGTTGGCAGCGACGTACGCGTAGTACGACAGGGGCTGTGACGTGACGCGTCCGCGATCCGGCTGGCGGGCGTCCCCGGCAGGCGTGCCGATCGAGAGCGTGACGAAGCCGGCGAGCGTGAGCTGGCGTGCGAAGTCACGCAGCGGCCGCGCGCCGAGTCCGACGCTCGTCTCCGGGTCGTAGAACGGCACGAACACGGCCGGAAACGGCCCAGGGCCGTCGGGCACGAGCAGCCAGCCCTCCGTACGCTGGCCCGGTGAGGCCTCCAGGCGCACGCGCTTCTGCGTGAAGGTCTCGCGGCGCGCCTCCGACAGGGTCACGAGCTGCGTGTGCGCGAGTACATCGGGCCACGGCCCCATCAGCTCGTGCCACTCGGCCAGGATCTCGGCGCGACGCCGCAGCCAGTCGCCGGGCGTCCGCACGGGGGTGCCGTCGGCAAACAGCAGCGGTGAGCGGTACGGCCCCGCCTGCCCCGCGTACGCGGCGGGCACCTCGAACAGCGGCGCGAGGCGCTCCCATGACGTCCCTCCGCCGGACGCTTGCGCTCGCACCGCCGATGCGGCGGCCTGCCGTGCGCTCACGCGTGTCGCGAGCGCCCGCACGGCCATCGCACCGCCAAGCAGGGCCCGACGCGACATCGGCATCATCGGCTCGGCGGGGCCGGCGGCGTGCGCGGAGGCGTCGGCGGCGTCCACGGACCCTTCGCACGCTGCTCGGCAACCTCCTGGGCGCTCACGCCCTGCGCGTGGTTGCCGAAATTCTGCCGCAGATACGTCAGCAGCTGCGCCACCTGCTCGTCGGTGAGGAACCCGTGCGCCGGCATGACCCCGTTGTAGGTCTTGCCCTCGACCTCGATTTCGCCCTGCAAGCCGTGCAGCACGACCGAGATCAGGCGCTGCTTGTTGCCCGACACCCACCGCGTGCTCGCCACGGGCGGGAAGCGCGACCCGTCCCCCTTGCCGTCTCCCTGGTGGCAGGCCACGCAGTAGGTCTGGTACAGCTTGCCGCCGGCGGCGAGCGTGGCGCCGCCGAGGATGTCCTTCTCCTCGTCGGGGTGGCGGATGTGTGCCTGCTGCAGCTTCCGGGCGGCCATCTTCGCGAGTTGACGCGGCCCGAACGCCGCCGCGTCGCCGTCGTACGTGACGCGCCAGATCTTGCCGTTGACGCTCTCGCTGACGTAGAGCGCGCCGTCGGGGCCCTGCGCCAGGCCCATCGGGCGTGCCTTGGCATCGCCCGTGTTCGGGATCGGGTCGATGCCCGCGAACCCGTCCGCGAACACTTCCCAGTCACCCGTGGGCATGCCGTCCTTCATCGGCACGAAGGCGACGATGTAGCCGGCCTGCGAGTAGGGCATGCGGATCGTCGAGCCGTGGAAGGCGATGAACGCGCCGTGCCGGTAGCGCTCCGGAAACAGCGTGCCGTCGTAGAACAGCAGGTCGTTGGGCGCGAAGTGGCCCGGGAACCCCACGATCGGCGGCGGCAGCTTCGCGCCGTCGCCTTCCTTCTTCCCGTCGCCGCCGTACTCGGGGTTCAGCAGCTTCTTGCGCTGCATCCAGTCGTAGTAGTAGTACGGCCAGCCGCCGTCGAACCCCTCGGTCACGCGGAAGAACTCCTCGGACGGCAGCACCGCACTCTGCCAGCGCGAGAAGTACTGCGGCCACGAGCGGTACAGGTCGTCGCGTCCGTGCTGCACGGCATAGAGGTCGTCGACGTGCGGGTTCCACGTCATCGCCACGAGGCTGCGGATGCCGGTCGCGTAGCGCCGGCCGTCCTTCTCGGTCTGGTTCAACTTGCGCGCGTCGAACTGCCACACGCCGCCATGCCATTCGAGCTGGCCGCAGGGGTCGGCACCGGGCGCCCCCGGCTGCCGGTTGCGGTCCTGGCACACGTCACCCGGTGCCCCGAACGGCACGTACATGTGCCCCTGCCCGTCGAAGGTGATCGGCTTGGCGATGTGCTCGTAGCCGCGGCCCGGCTGGCGGTACCCGTGCTTCAACACGAGCTCCACCGGCGTGTCGGGGACCAGTCTCCCGGGCACCAGCTTCTGCCGGTACACCTCACCGGCCGTCGTGAAGTAGATGTGGCCTTCGTAGACCCGCATCCCCGTCCCGTAGTCGCCGGTGTCCTCGTAGTCGCCGAAGTACTCGACCTGGTCGGCCCGGCCATCGCCGCCCGTGTCCTTCAGCGCGACGAGCCCCTTCCAGTCCGGACCGCCCTGGCCCGGCCGCGGCCCGCGGAGCTTGACGTACACGGCGCCGTCATCGGTGACGGCGAGATGGCGGGCGCGCCCCACGCCATCGTGGAACACCGTGGCCTTGAAACCATCGGGAAGGACGAGCCCGCCATTGGCGGCACTCGCGGCGGGCTGGGTGGCGGGCCTGCACCCGGCACACACCAGCAGGACGAACAACCAGGCGGTTCGCTGCATACGTTCGAAGGGACCCGCCCGGCTCATCCGGCGAGTGCGTGTCTTGTACACAATTGGCCGACAACGTGTCGAGCCGATCCTGGCACCTCGGCGAGCACGCCCCGGGGAACGCCTCTGCCTCGGTGTGGTGTCCATCATGCCGCATTTCGGTCCGGCGACCTCGCGGTGTCGATTCGTCGCGGGTCGCCGCGTGCGTCAACGGCCCGCCGACGGCACGGCACCACCCTGCGCCCGTGTCCGCATGATCGTGAGCGCCGTGCGGAGGGAGTTGCGTGCGCCGCTGCGGACGCGACCTCGCACGATGGACCCGAACAGGCCCGTGAGGCCGTCCGACCGCGCGAGGTTCAGCACCACCAGGTAGTGTCGCCGCCCGGGTTGCTCGTCGTCGTCCACGAGGGCACGCAGTTCGAGCGCCGAGTGGAAGTAGTGGCTCGCATACAGTTGCTTCGTCGTGAGGACGTAGAGCAGGCCGGGGCGGGCTTCGGTGCGATGGATCACGACATGATTGAGCCGGAACACCGGCTTCAGGCCGAACTCCGCGAGCGACCAGTAGAAGAAGTCGTCTGTCGCGGCGGGCCGCCCGTGCGGGTACGAGCGCAGGTAACGCGAGGCCACCGGGAACGCCGACGTGAGGTTCGCGGTGTCGGTCAGCATCGCGTCGAACTCCTCGGCGATGGAGGTGGGCCGTTCCTGGTCACGGTAGACGGCCAGTGCGCCGTTGCCGCCCTTCCGATAGCGCAGCACATGCGCGAGGACCATTCGGCGCACGAGCCAGCGGGCCTCGGCGGTGGCATCCGGGGCGTCCCAGTCGACGTCCTGCAATTGCCGCAGGGCCGGTAGCCCGAGCTTCACGTCGCAATCATCGGGGCGGCAGTCGCGCAGGGCTCTCACGTCCTGGGCGGGCAGGTCGAAGCTCGCGAAGTCGGCAAGCGTCGGGGGCTCCGACAGCTTCCGCGTCGCAAGGAAGCCCTTGCCGCGTTCGAGTTGCTCGATGTCGCGCACGAGGTCGACCGTCCGCGCGGCGGGGGCGTCGATGCGCACGGCCCCGGCCAGACCGATCTGCCGCGTCACCGGCGATCGCAAGTCGCCGACCACCACCTCGCCGCGCAGGACGCGGGCCACCTCGCCGTCGTCGAACCCGCCCTGCTGCGTCAGCAGGCGCCGCAGCAACTCGTGCGGTGCCTCCGCCGTGCGGACGGGGACCAGGGCGGCCAGCGAGGCCGCGGCCGCGAGGGCGATGGCCGCACCTCGCCTCATGATCACGAGGGCTCGGCGAGCAGTTGCTTGCGCGCCTCCGCGAGGAGCGCCAGTTGGGCCTCGGAGACGCGCCGGGGCCCGACTCCGAGGCCCAGAATCGCGTCGGTCATGATCGTCGAGACGAGCGTCCGCGACACCCACTTGTTGTCGGACGGGATCACCCACCACGGCGCATCGGCCGTGCTCGTGTGCGTGAGCGTCTCCTCGAAGGCATGCTGGTACTGCTCCCAGAAGGCGCGCTCGTGCAGGTCGCCGATGTCGAACTTCCAGTGCTTGTCCGGATTCTCGAGTCGATCCATGAAACGCTTCTTCTGTTCCTCCTTCGAGATGTGCAGGAAGAACTTCAGGATCAGCGTGCCGTTGCGCACCAGGTGCTTCTCGAAAGCGTTGATGTCTTCGTAGCGCGCCATCCAGAAGGCCTTGTTGCGCTTGCCCGGGGGCAGGCGCTGTCGTCCGAGCACCTCGGGGTGTACGCGGACGACCAGCGTCTCCTCGTAGTAGGAACGGTTGAAGATGCCGATGCGGCCCCGCTCGGGCAGCGCGCGCCAGTAGCGCCAGAGGAAGTTGTGATCCAGTTCCTCCTCCGACGGACGCTTGAAGCTGTAGGTCTGGCAGCCCTGCGGGTTCAGGCCGGACATGACGTGCTTGATCATGCCGTCCTTGCCGGCAGCGTCGATCGCCTGCAGCACGACGAGCACGGAGTAGACGTCGTTGGCGGCCAGCCGCTCCTGCGCCTCCGAGAGACGCACGAGGTTCTGTTCGATGAAGGCGCGCGCCTTGTCGCGCAGCGCGTCGGTGGTCAACCGACGCATGTCCTTGTCGCCCACCCACGCCGTGTCGTGCTTCTTCAGGCGCAGGCGCGTGCCGGGTTCGATCCGGAAGAGCCGCTTCACTTCCTTCATCGTCAGCATGCCGACGGTCTCCGGAGCCGATGTTAGCAGCCGGCCCCTGGGGCGCGCCCGGGAAGCGCCCTACCCGTCCAGCACTCTGCGCACCTGTTCAGCGAGCGCCGCCGGACTGAACGGCTTGGCAATCAGCGGCACCCCGGCGGGCAGCAGGCCGCGATCGGCCGCCACATCGCTGCTGTAGCCGGACATGTACAGGACCCGCAGGGCCGGGTCGAGCGCACGCAACCGCTCGGCGAGCTCACGGCCGTTCATGCCCGGCATCACGACGTCGGTGAGCAGCAGGTCGACGCGTGCCTCGCCTTCCTCCATCGCGCGGAGCGCGCGCTGCGGACTGCCCGCATGCAGCACCGTGTAGCCGTACGACTCCAGCGTGCGGCGCACGAGTTCGAGCACCGCAGGCTCGTCCTCGACCACCAGGATGCGCTCGTTGCCGTCGAGCCGTCCCTCCGTGGTCGCCCGCCGGCCGGGCTCGGGCCGCGACGCCGCCCGCGGCAACAGCACCAGCAGGGTCGTGCCGTCCGGGCCGGTGCGCTCCACTTCCACGTGCCCTGCCGCCTGTTCCACGACGCCGAGCACGCTGCTCAGACCGAGACCCGTACCTTCCCCGGGCTGCCGCGTCGTGAAGAAGGGCTCGAAGATGCGTGGCAGGACGCTGGGCTCGATGCCACTCCCGGTATCGCTGACGCGCAGCGCGACGTACTCGCCTGCAGGGAGCCGCCCGTGCGCCGCGGCTGCCGCGGCGGTCAACACCACGTTGCTCAGCGACACGTCTATCGCGCCGGCCCCGCCGATCGCGTCACGTGCGTTGGTCGCGAGGTGGAGCACCACCTGATCGAACTGCGCGGCGTCCACCTTGACGGGCCAGATGTCGGGCCCAAGCGAGAAGCCGAGCCTGATCTCGTCGCCGGCAAGACGCTGCAGCCGCCGCGCGAGCGCGGCGACGGCCGCTGCCGGATCGAGCACCACCGGGTGCGCCACGTGACGTCGCGCGTAGGTGAGCAGCTGCGCCGTTATCGTGGCGCCGCGTCCCGCCGCCTCGATGATTGCGGCGAGATCCACGCGCAGCGGATCGTCGGGCGGCAGCTGCTGCATCACGAGATGGGCGTGCCCCATCACCGTGGTCAGCAGGTTGTTGAAGTCGTGCGCCACCCCGCCCGCAAGCCGTCCGACCGTCTGCTGGCGATCCGACTGCCGTCGTTGCACGTCCTGCGCCTCGCGCGTCAGCTGCTCACGCTTCTGCGCGGTGATCTCCTCGCCGAGCCGCAGGAAGTGCGTGACCGCCCCGTGCTCGTCGCGCACCGGTGAGACGGTGGCGCGCTCCCAGTAGATCGTGCCGTCCTTCCGCCGGTGCTCGAACTCGCCGCGCCACTCCTGCCCTGCCAGCAGACGGGCGCGGATCTCGAAGCCGAGCCCGGCATCGGCGTGGCGTCCGCGCAGCACCGAATGCGTCTGGCCCCGCACGAGCGCGAGCGGAAAGCCCGTGACTTCCTCGAACCGGCGGTTGACGTACTCGATGCGGCCGTGGGTGTCGGTGAGGCTGATCATCGCCGGCAGCTGATCGAGCGCCGTCGTCAACACCCGCAGGTGTGCCTCGCTGGCGTGCCGATCCCGCAGCTGCTCGGACAGTTCGAGATTGCGGTGTTCGAGCCGCTTGATCAGCGACTCGTCGTACAGGCGGTACGACTCGGTCTCGTCGGGCGCGATCGGCGCCACGGCCTCCGGGGCCTCCTGCAGGGCCTCCGTGATGGCGCGGATGATCTCCTCGGCGGCCATCGACTTGACGAGGAACCGCGTCGCCCCGAGACGGCGGGCCGTCGCCGCATCCT
Organism: Acidobacteriota bacterium; assembly: GCA_023427865.1. Taxonomy (GTDB): domain Bacteria; phylum Acidobacteriota; class Vicinamibacteria; order Vicinamibacterales; family Vicinamibacteraceae; genus Luteitalea. Next base: position 492 of record JAEYZV010000625.1, on the reverse strand, counting down.
TCGCGCTCGTGTACGTTCCCGTGTAGAAGACGAACGGTGCCTGCGCCAGCGCCGGGTCGGCACGGTAGGCCCGGCACAGGGCAAAGCCGTCCATCTGCGGCATCAGGATGTCGGAGATGACGAGATCGGGCGGCTGGCGGCGCGCGACCTCCAGGGCGTCGAGACCGTTGCTCGCCTCACTGACGGCATGTCCCTGCTCCTGGAGGAGCGCGCGCAGTCGCGACCGGCTCTCCGGCTCGTCGTCGACGATGAGGACGTGAGTCATGGGGAGGGCGACCCGCGCCGCCGTGTGCATTGCATGCTGTCGAGTTGGAAGTGCAATGCAAGATGACTGCACGCGGCGTCCGCGGGGGATGTGCAGGTATTTGCGGTGAAACGTGCGCAAACACTCACGAAAGTTATCGGAGCGATGACGCGCTGCGGCGAGACAATTGTCAGCGGCAGGAAGGGACTATTGGTCGGCGCCCTGGCGCTCGCGACACTGCCCGCCAC
>JAEYZV010000614.1 GCA_023427865.1 Acidobacteriota bacterium | reverse complement strand
GGGGGGGGGCGGCGGGCCCCCCCCCGCCCCACGGCGAACGGATCCCCTACGAGCCGGTCCGCAGGTCGATAGCGCCGCTGCCGGAGCGCGCGGTGATCACCGCGCCGTTGTCGGCGGCTCGTCGTAGTTCGTGTTCCGTTGCCACATCTCCGGTGAGATCGGATGTCACGCGTCCGGAGCGACTCCGCAGGTCCAGCCCGTACCCGCCACGATCCGGCGCGATGGTGATGCGGCTGGACCTGGTCTCCAGGTACCAGTCGGCCGCGGGCGCACCGCCGACACGGATGGTGCCGCTGCCCGACGAGGCGCGCAGCGCGGACGACGCGCCGTCCACTTCGATCGCGCTCGACTGCGTCGTGACGTCCACCGCACCAGCGGCCGCCATGTCGATGTCCACGGCGCCGCTCCCACTCCGCACTTCCACGTCGCCGGCCACACGATCGAGCACGATCGCGCCGCTCCGTCCAACGACGGTCACGCCGCCGTGCGCGTCACGAACGGTGGTCGCCCCCGAACCGGAGCGCACGCGCACGGGGGCGTCCACGCCCGCCACACGCACCTCGCCGGAGACCGTCTGCACGTCCACCTTCGTGCTCCTGGGCACGCGCACGCGCCAATGGATGATGACGGCATTCCGCGTCCGGGCTTCCGTGGGGTAGCCAAGCAGCACCGAGCTGCCCCGTACGTCGATTGGCGGCGCGGCGGCCACGGCGCGGGCCCGCGCCGGTGCATCTGCAGGCACGTTCCACCCCATCCGGACGACAACGTCGCCTTCCACGCGGATGGGGCCGTCACCGGTGGTCACCTCGACGCGACCGCGTGCGGTGTCGACGACGAGGGTGGCCTCGGGACCGACGTCCACGGCCTGCGAGAGAGGAAACGACTGCGCGCCCGCGGGCGCAGCGGCGAGAAGGATCGCGCAGGCAAGCCCGACAGCCGGCAGGCCGCGCGCCGCCAGGCGGGCACGTGTGGCACGCGGACGGCCCGTGCAGGCGATCGACGAAGAGTGCATGGATCAGTGTGGCACGGACCGCTCCGCATTACCTTTGTGCGATGACGATTCGTCCCGCCTCGTCGGCCGACCTGCCTGCGCTCGGCAGGCTGGGTGCGCTGCTCATGCGCGTCCACCACGAGTTCGACCCCGACCGGTTCCTCGCGCCCGGCGACGACCCGGAAACCGGGTACGCGTGGTTCCTCGGCACGCAAATCGAGGCTGCCGACAACGTCGTGCTCGTGGCCGAGCAGGACGGCAAGGTCATCGGCTACGTATACGCGGGCATCGAGCCGCTTTCGTGGAAGGAACTCCGGGACGAAGCCGGGTTCGTGCACGACCTCGTCGTCGATCCCCTCGCCCGCCGCCGCGGCGCCGGCGCGAAGCTGCTCGAGGCGGCCATCGACTGGCTCCGCGCGCGCGGCATGCCTCGCGTGGTGCTGTGGACGGCCGAGGGGAACGCGTCCGCGCAGCACCTGTTCGCACGCGCGAAGTTCCGCCGCACGATGATCGAGATGACGAGGGAGCTCTGACCTCTACACGTGCGCGGGCATCGGGGCTCGCCCGTCCCGCGGTCGGCCGGCCACGCTGGTGGCAAGATCGACGCGTGCGGGCATCTCGCCAGGACGGCCTCGCGCTCGTCTGCCTGTTGGCCCTCGCGCTGCACGGTGCCTGCGCGCGTCCGGTGCGCATGACGCACGCCCCAGGCCCGTTGGCCGAATGCAGGAAGCCGGTATCGAACGTCCCGGACGTACGCCTTGCGTGGGTGCGACCCGATGATCCGGCCGAGCGGAGCGCGCTCGACGAGAAATGCGCGGACGTGGGTCCACCGCTGATCGTCCGAGACGCCGCTGCGTCCGGCCGGCCGGTCACGCGCGTGGCCATCGTCACCTGGAACCTGCACGACGGACGGGGCGACATCGCTGCCCTGCTTGGCGATCTGCAGGCCGGGCGGCTCGGCGTGCCGCCGCCCGACGCAGTCGTCTTCCTCCTGCAGGAGTACGTTCCGCCCGAGTCCCCAGCCGACGCCGGCAGCATCGCGCCTGCGACGACCCCATTTGGCTGGCACCTCGCGTACGTGCCGGCGCGGCTCACGTCGCGGCGTGACGCCGGCGGGTCCGTCACGACGCGCGGCACGGCCATCCTGTCAACGCTGCCGCTCGGAGGCCTCGAGGCCATCGAGCTCCCGATGGAGCGTCAGCGGCGGCTCGCACTCGCGGCCACCATCCGTGGCGTGACGAACACCGGCGGCCACTGGAGCGCCCGGGTCGTGTCGGCGCACTTCGAGAACCGGCCGGGCAGGCGCCGGCTGTGGCTGCGGGCCGGCGCTGCACGCACGCGGCAGGCCGAAGCGCTGCTCGACGCGCTCGACATCGGCCCGCACGCCGCGGGTCCCCCACGTGAGGAGGCGCTCATCCTGGGGGCGGATCTCAACACGTGGCTCGGAGGCGTGGAACGCGCGTGGCGGTTGCTGCGTGACGCCTTCCCCCTGTGGGTGGACGAGGACGCGCGCCCGACCATCGGGTTCCGGCTGCGGGTGGATCACCTCTTCGCCCGACTTCCGCCGGGCGCGGGCGCGCGGCACCAGCGGCTCGACAGCCGGTACGGCTCCGATCACCATCCGGTCCTGGCGGCGATAGACTTTGGCACAAACCACCACGGGCGAGCCGCAGACGAGCGGCCGCCCATCCAGATGGAGCCGTGACGTGCGAAGCCCACGTGTGTCCGCCCTGGTACTCGGGGCATCCCTGACGATTGCAGGACTGGCGAGCGCGCAGCAACCGCAGGCGCCCCCGCCTCCCATGTCCCCGGAGGTCCACGCCGATGGACGCGTTACCTTCCGCTTTCGCGCGCCGAACGCGAAGGAAGTGGCCGTGGCGCGTGCCGGCGCCGAGCGGCTGTCGATGACGCGCGATGCGCAGGGCGTGTGGACGGCGACCACCGCGTCGCTGCCGCCCGACATCTACCAGTACACGTTCAACGTCGACGGCGTGTCGCTGCTCGACCCCATGAACTCCTGGGTGTCGCCCAACCTGCTCAACATGTCGAGCATGGTGCGGGTACCCGGCGCCTCGTCCGGCGCGGACCGGTTGCCGTGGGACGTTGCCGACGTGCCACGGGGACGGCTGCATCGCCACTTCTACAAGTCGGCCGTCGTCGGCGACCATCGCGACTACTACGTGTACACGCCTCCCGGATACGACGCGGCGCGAGCCGAGAAGTACCCGGCGTTCTACCTGCTCCACGGCTTCAGTGACGATGCGAGCGGGTGGACATCGGTGGGCCAGGCGCACGTGATCATGGACAACCTGATCGCCGACAAGAAGGTCGTGCCGATGGTCGTCGTCATGACGCTCGGCTACGGCGCGCCGGAGATCGTCACACGCGGTCCCCGGGCACCGCAGCTGCGCCAGAAGAACATGGACGGCTACCGCGACGCGCTGTTCACGGAGGTGATCCCTGCCATCGAGCGCGACTACAACGTCGATCCGCGGCGGGAGCGACGGGCGATCGCCGGTCTGTCGATGGGCGGCGCCGAGAGCCTCTACGTCGGTCTGAACGCCATCGATCGCTTCTCGTGGGTAGGCGCGTTCAGCTCGGGCGGACTCGGGCCGGCAGACCAGTTCGCGCAGGTGTTTCCCAAGCTCACGGCAGCCGAAGGGAAACGGCTGGAGCTGCTCTACATCTCCTGCGGCACCGAGGACGGCCTCATCGAAGCCAACAGGCAATTGCGCGCGTTCCTGAAGGAGCGCGGCATCGAACACGAGGGCGTCGAGATGCCGGGCGCGCACACGTGGACGGTGTGGCGGCGCAACCTCGCCGCATTCGCGCCGAAGCTGTTCAGGTGAGCGGCTGCTGCCAGCGCGATGCAGGCGTCAGGGCGCGTTCCCCGAACGCGCCTTCACCCGAGCTCGTTGTTGCGGCGCGCCGCCTCGTTCGGCAGCAGCGGCGTCATCCAGCCGAAGCCGACCTCCCCCGTGCTGCGCCGGACCTGTCCGTGCGGCGACGACGAGGGACCGGGCAGCGCCACGCCGACGATGGCGGCCTTCACGGCGGCTGCGAGTTCCGGAAGGATCGCATCGGCGATTTCCAGGAGCCGGAACTGAAATGCGGGTGTGACGTGCGCGCGGCCTGCGACGCACGCGTCCACGAGCTGACGCGCGGCGCGCTCGCCCGATATCGACGTGAGCGGCGTCACCACGCCTGCGCCGAACCATTTCGCCTCCGCCTCGTGCTGCCCGCGCATGAGGATCTTCACGTGCGAGCCGGTGCGCATGAGCCCGGGCGTCGCGGTCGTGACGAGGATGCCGTCCTTGCGCAGCTCGGCCCGGAGCGTTTCGGAGAGGCCGACGAGCGCGAACTTGCCGGACGAGTAGGCCGCGAGGTGCGGCACGGCGACGCGGCCGCCAAACGACGAGATGTTCAGGATGCGCGCACCGCCGGGTGCGGCACGCAGGTACGGGAGCGCCTCGCGTGTGAGATGCAGCGGGCCCCAGAAGTGGGTGTCGAGCGACTCCTTGAAGTCGTCGAGCTGCGCGTCCTCGAAGGGGGCCGCCTGGATCACGCCCGCGTTGTTGACGAGCACGTCCAACCGGCCCGTCCGGCCGACGACAAGGCGGATGAGGTCCGCCACCGCCTGGGCGTCGCGCACGTCGACGGAGGCGCCGACGACGTCGAAGTCGCGCGACTGCAGTTCGGCTTCCGCCTCGACGATGTCGGCGGGCGTCCGCGACACGACCACGAGCCGAGCCCCGCGGCGCCCGAACTCCCGCGCAAGCAGCAGGCCGAGGCCGCGCACGCCTCCAGTGATGAGGACGGTACGTCCCCGCAGATCATAGCGGTCGCCCCGGCTGCCGAGCCAGGCGGCAGCGCCGAGGGCGGCAAGTCCGCCGAGCGTCAGCATCGCCGTGCGGCTCGTTTCGTTCATGCGGTTCGGGGTCCGGGCCGAGGCGCAGGTCGCAGTCATGCGTGAAGTAACAAGCAAGACCGGAGCCGTCGCCAACGATGACGTGCCCGTCGGGCAAGGCCCGACGGCTACGAACCCACCGCTGGCCGTGCCGCCGGGCAAGGCCCGACGGCTACGAACCGACCGGAGGCGGCCGTGCCCGTCGGGCAGGGCCCGACGGCTACGAACCGCCGGGGTGGTCTCGCATCCCGAGCCATACGTAGCCGTCGCCCCCAGGACGACGGGCGGGGCGCTCAGTCGCGCAAGGTGTACAGATACGCCGCGATGTCGCGGGCATCCTCGTCCGGGACGCCGAGCGAGGGCATCGCCGTCCCCGGCACGGTGGCGCGGGCATCCCGCACCCACCGCACGAGGTTGTCCGGAGTGTTCTCGAGTCGTCCCGCGATGAAGGTACGCCCCCCGACCCCATCGAGCGCCGGTCCTACACGTCCCCGCGCGTCGTGCATGCGACTCACGGTGTGGCAGGCGATGCACCCGTGCTGCCGCAGCCGCTGCGGGCCCTCGTCGGGGTTGCCGCCGGTCAGGATCTGGAGCTCGCGGTCGGGCGCGGGCCACGTGCACGCAGCGCTCGCGAGGCATGCCGTCAGGCATGCCGCCACGACGGCCCGGCTGCGACACCTCGTCAGCGCCAGCATGGGTCGAGCATCAACCTGGGAATGGCCATGCCGACGATGACGAGCAGCGCCGCGGCGTTGAGTCCCACCGCGAGGAACGCCACCCAGCCCATCGGCCCGGCCGTGGCCTGGCCGGCTGCGGCCTCGTACATGCGCGCATACCCGGCAAACGGCTGTCGCGGGGGCTTCTCTTCGGCACTGTCGAAACGGCTGGCGTACAAGATGGCCGACGCGACCCACACGAGCGCGATCGCCGTGGACACGAGCGGAAGGAAGTGCAGTCCTCGCGAGCAGGCGAACAACGTCAGCGTGTAGCCGGCCTGCAGGTCGCCGAGCGATGCCGCGGGAGCCGTCACCACGGCGGCCCACACGAGGATCGCCTGCCTCGGCGTGTGCATCGGCGTTGACGCATGTGACGACTCGCAGGCAGACATGGCGCCCTCACAGCAACCGCGGCGCCCAGTAGATCACCAGGTAGATCGGTATCCACGAGAGCACGACGAAGTCCCAGTAGAACGCGTTCTCGGCCGCGTCGAGGAAGCGCCTGGGCGACACCGGCCTCACGTACAGCATCACCAGCAACACCGTCGTGTCGATGAAGTCGGTCAGCAGGTGCGCCGTGTGCAGCCCGAGCAGCACCCACACGATCGACCCGTACGCGTTGCTGTCCCACCGCACGTGCAGCGTCGCGAACTCGAACACGCGCACGACGAGGAAGGCGAGCGCGAACGGCACGTCGATGAGCATCTCCTTGCGCAGTGCGTGCAGGTCCATCTGCTCGGCGACCCGCTTGGTCTTCCGGGCGGGCGCGAGGCTCGCGATCAGGATGACGAGGTTCAGCGTGCCCCAGAACAGGCCCGGCGCATTCGCCGAGGTCGGCCAGGGTCCGACGCGCGTCCGCAGGTAGAAGTACGCGGCGATCGCCAGGGCGAACACCGACCCTTCGATGGCGATGAGACACAGGATCGCCCAGCGCTGCGCCGTGCGGTGACCGAACGTGAGTTCGGGCAGCCCGCGAACGTCGAGCGTCGATCTGGCCGGGTTCACGCCGCCTGCTCCGGATCGGTCGGCCACGCCCAGGCGATGGCCGTCGCCGTGGCGACCGCGCCCCACACCACCACGCCCCACGGCGTGAACAACGTGGTCACGAACATGCCGGCGATCGACAGGGCCGTCGCAAACGGCCAGATGGAGTTCCGCGGCACGCTGTCGCGGTGATCGGGCACGGCGTCGACAGGACGCGTGATCAGCACCTCGCGCTTGTCGGATCGCAGGCCGATCACCCGCGTCTCGCCGGCGTCGGGTTCCCAGAGCCCGTGCCGCCCCGTCACGACGAGCGGATGCTGGAAGTTGTACGGCGCGGGCGGCGAGGACGTCGCCCACTCGAGCGAATCGCCGCCCCAGGGGTTGTCGCCGGCGGTCGCGCCATGGCGCAGGCTGCGCAGCGCGTTGAACACGAACAGCAGCACGGCGACCCCCATCACGGCGGCGCCGAGGCTTGCTGCCACGTTGAGCGAGCCCCAGTCGCGGTCGGCGAGGTACGTGTAGACGCGACGCGGCATACCGTCGAGCCCGAGCTGGTGCATCGGGAAGAACGTCAGGTTGAAGCCGATGAAGAGCAGTGCGAAGGAGAGCCTGGCGATCGGCTCCGACAGCATGCGCCCGGTCATCTTCGGATACCAGTAGTGCAGGCCGCCGATGAGCGGGAACACGGCCCCGCCGATCAGCACGTAGTGGAAGTGCGCGACGACGAAGTACGTGTCGTGCACCTGCAGGTCGAGGGGCACCGAGGCGAGCACGACGCCGGACAGCCCGCCGAGCACGAAGATGACGATGAACCCGATGACGAACAGGAACGGGCTCTCGAAGCGTGGGCGGCCCGTCCAGATCGTCGCAATCCAGCAGAAGATCTGGACGCCGCTCGGCACCGCGATCATCATGCTCGCGGCGGTGAAGAAGCTCTGCCCCATCACCGGCAGCGGCGTGGCGAACATGTGGTGCACCCACAGGCCGAAGCCGATGAACCCCGTGGCCACGAGCGAGAGCACCATCGCCGTATAGCCGACGACCGGCCGCTGGCAGAACGTCGAGACGATCGACGAGATCATCCCGAGCGCCGGAATGAAGATGATGTAGACCTCCGGGTGCCCGAAGAACCAGAACAGGTGCTGCCACAGCAGGGCGTCGCCGCCCTCGGCCTGGTTGAAGAAGTGCGTGCCGACGAGACGGTCGGTGGCGAGGAAGAGGCTCGCGGTCATCACCGCGGGCATCGCGAAGATCACCATCAGCGATTGCACGAAGAGCGCCCAGACGAACAGCGGTATCCGCTCGATCGACATGCCTGGCGCGCGGTGCGTCATGACGGTGGCGATGATCTGCGTGGCGACGGCCAGCGACGCGAGTTCCGTGAAGTTCACCAGCTGTGCCCACACGTCCACGCGCTTGCCGGGTGCGTACTCCGGGCCCGAGAGCGGCACGTAGGCGAACCACCCCGTGTCGGGCCCGATGTTCAGCGCGAAGGCCGTGTACAGCATCACGCCGCCGAGCAGGAACATGAAGTACCCGAACGTGCCGAGCCTCGGAAAGGCGATACTGCGCGCGCCGACCATCATCGGCACGAGGTAGGCGCCCATGCCCTGCATCACCGGCACCGCGAACAGGAACATCATCGTGGTGCCGTGCATGGTGAAGATCTGGTTGTACAGGTCGGGACCGATCAGGTGCTGGTCGGGACGCGCGAGCTGCGCGCGCATCGCCAGCGCGAGCACACCGGCGAGCGAGAAGAACACCATCGCGGTGATGACGCTGCGCCGGCCGATCACCTGGTGGTTGGCCACGGTGAGCCAGCCCCGGAGCCCGCGCCCGGTGTCCCACGTGCGCGCCAGGCGGTCGCGTTCGTCCTGCCATCCCGCGACGTCGACCGTGGCACGGACGTGATGCGACGTGCGCGGCACCTGGATCACCGCAGTCCCTCCAGGTAGGCCACCAGCGCGTGCAGGTCCTCGGCAGCCATCAGCGTCGGCGGCATCCGGACGCCGGGTTTCATGCCCTGCGGGTCGCTGATCCAGCCGGCGAGGAAGCCGCGCCGGTTCGGGTACGAGGCACCGGCGATGTGTGCGCGAGACGCGAGGTGCGAGAGATCGGGGCCTTCCCGTCCGCCGGCCGGCGTCCCCCGCACCGCGTGGCAGAGGGCACATCCTTTCGCCTGGAACACGACCTGCCCGCGTGCCGCTTCCGAATCGACCGGAGCCGCAGGCGATTGCCGTTGCGACGCCAGCCACCGCTCGAAGTCGGCCGGCGCGTGGGCAATCACCGCGAGCGTCATCTTCGCGTGCTGGTGGCCGCAGAACTCCCCGCACTGCCCCTCGAACACGCCGGCCCGATCGGCCTGCAGCCAGAACTCGGTGGCATAGCCGGGGATCAGGTCCTTCTTGCCGTGGAGCTGCGGCACCCAGAAGCTGTGGATCACGTCGCGCGAGGTGAGCACGAGGCGGATCGGCCGTCCGACCGGGACGTGGATCTCGTTGGCCGTCCGGACCCGCTGCGAAGGCACGGAGTGGTCGTACTCGACGTCCCACCACCACTGGTGCCCGCGCACCGCGATCGTGATCGGGTCCGGCCCCCTGAAGGCGGCGACACGCCCCCCGGCAAGCGTGCTCGCGGTCAGCAATGCGAGCAGCGTCATCAGCGTCAGCGCCGCAGCCACCGCGATCACCGTCGCGACCTGCGTCGACGTTCGCGCCGCGGCGCCGAGCTCGGGCTCGCGCCGCCGCAGCATCGCGATGCCGAGGGTGCCGAGGACGAGCACGTACACGGCGCAGGTGACACCGAAGAAGAGCCACCACAGCTGCTCCAGCGCATCGGCCTGCGGGCCGGCCGCGTCCCACGCGCGCGGCGTCCGCCAGGCGCACCCGGCCGACGCCGCCACGAACACGCATGTCCACAGGTGCCGGCGAGCGGCGCCGCGCATCATGGCGGGCTCCCTGCCAGCACCGGCGGCTGCTGTTCCGGCAGTGCCTGCTCCTGCGGCTTCACCTGCATGTGATCGGATCGGCCGCTGGCCGCGTCCTTCGGCACCAGGCCGCTCAGCGATCGCACGTACGCGGTCAGCTGCCACAGCTGCTGCTCGCGCAGCACACCGCCGAAGCTGGGCATGCCGTTGGGCCGGCCTTCGGCGATCGTCTGGTAGATGTTTGCCGGGGCGCTGCCGTAGATCCACTTGCCGTCCATGAGCGCGGGCCCGCTGCCGCCTCCGCCGTGGCCATGGCAGCCGGTGCAGTTGAAGGCCGAGAACAGGTGCTTGCCCTCGCTGATGGCCCAGCCGTTCTCCATGTACGGGCTTCGCCGGCCGGCCTGCGGCGGCTGCCCTCCCGCAACGACGTCGCTGATGGTGATGCCCTGCGCGGTCGAGGCCGCGGGCGGTCCCTCCTGGAAACGGCGCTGCTCGCGTTCGCACCCTCCGGCGGATGCAAGCGCCAGCAGGACACCGGCCACGATGGCGTCTCGCGCGGTCCCGTTCATGGCAGTCCGAACACGTAGAGCATCCCGCCGCGCGTCGTGTGCTGCGGGAGATCGCCCATCGCGCCGACGAACCCGTTCGCAGCGGAGGCATCGCGCGGGTCGAGCTCGTTGGTGACGATCGCCCCGGGCCACCCGCCCACGCCTGCCATGATCGCCACGTACTGCCTGCCGTCCGGGCCGCGATACGTCATCGGCTGGCCGACGATGCCGCTGCCGGTCCTGAACTGCCACAGCACCGCGCCGCTCGTGGCGTCGAGCGCCTTGAACCAGCCGTCCATCGTGCCGTAGAAGACGACGTCGCCGGCGGTGACCAGCGCGCCGCTCCAGACGGGAAAGCGTTCCTTGACGTTCCAGCGAGCCGTCGCATTCACCGGATCCCACGCCGTGAACTCGCCGCGATGACCGCCCGGCCCGGCGAACATGCGTACGTTGGCGCCGACGTAGGGCGTACCGGCGATGTAGCTGGCCTCGAGTCCCTCGAAGTCCATGCACAGGTTGTTGTGCGGGATGTACAGCAGGCCGGTCTTCGGTGAGAACGCCGCCGGTTGCCAGTCCTTGGCGCCAGGAGCCGCCGGGCAGATGTCGCGCACGACCTTGCCCATCACCGGTTCCTTCTCCTTGACGTGCATCGGCCTGCCGCTCTTCAGGTCGATCCCGGAGACGCTGTTCGTGTACGCGTAAGGTGTCGCCGACAGCACCTGCCCCGTCGTGCGATCGATCACGTACATGTAGCCGTTCCGCTCGGGGTGCACGAGCACCTTGCGCGTCTGGCCGCCGATCGGCAGGTCGAGCAAGATGTTCTCGTTGATCCCATCCCAGTCGTACAGATCGTGCGGGTTGAACTGATAGAACCAGCGCGCCTCGCCGGTGTCGGGGTCGCGCGCGAAGACGCCCGCCGTCCACTTGTTGTCACCGGGCCGCAACTCCGGGTTCCAGGGTCCCGGGTTCGCCGTGCCGTAGTAGATCAGGTCCACCTCGGGGTCGTACGACACGAACCCCCACACCGTGCCGCCGCCCTGTCGCCACGCATCGCCAGGCCACGTGTGGATCCCGAGGTCGGTGCCGCGATCGTGCTCGTAGTGCGGCTTGAACGCCGGTCCAATCAGCACGTCGCTGTCGGGCCCCGTGCTGTAGGCGCGCCAGCTGATCGCGCCGGTGGCGGCATCGAGCGCGGTGAGCCAGCCCCGGACGCCGTACTCGCCGCCACTGTTGCCGACGATCACCTTGCCCTTCACCACGAGCGGCGCCATCGTCATGGTCTCGCTGCGGTTGATGTCGCCGAGCTTCGTCTTCCAGATCTCCCGGCCCGTTTCGGCATCGACGGCGACGGTGTGGCTGTCGAGCGTGTTGTAGAAGATGCGGCCGTCGGCGAACGCCGCACCGCGGTTGACCACGTCGCAGCACGCCACGCCCTTTGCCGAGGCCGAGGGCAGCGGGTCGTAGCGCCACTTCATCGGCGCTCCGGGTTTGGTGAGGTCCAGTGCGAACAGCGTGTTCGGGAAGGGCGTGACGACGTACATCGTGCCGCCGACAACGAGGGGCGGCGCCTCGTGGCCGTGGAGCACGCCGGTGGAGAACGTCCAGCGGAGGCCGAGTTGCGACACCGTTTCGCGCGTGATGTCGGCCAGCGGCGAGTACCGGGTGTTGGCGTAGTCGCGGGAGGCGCGCGCCCATTCGCCATCGGACGGCTCGCCGGCCGAGGAAGCCACGGTGGGAACTCCCGCGCCCTCGATGCGGCCGCCTGCGCCAGCCGGGGACGAGGCCGCGTCCTGCCGACAACCCACCGGCCCTGCGACCAGGAGTCCGAGCAGGACCACCACGCGGCAACGCGCCATGAGGGCAACGAGTGCAAGCGGGACGCCAGCGGGGCCAACCGGCCC
>JAEYZV010000485.1 GCA_023427865.1 Acidobacteriota bacterium | reverse complement strand
GCCAGGAGCGGGGCGATCAACGGCGCCAGGCTCGGCCGCACGGCGATGGCGACACCGCCGAGGCCGCCCGCGGCCGCGTGGCTGCCCGCGCGTTGGCTGCGCGACAGGACGACCGCCCAGGTCCAGTAAGCGGCAGCCAACGTGTCGCTCATCGGCACGACGGCTTGCGCAAGGACGACCGGCGAAAACGCAACGAGAACGGCCGCCCAACGCCCGGCGCGTGCGTCCCACCAGGTGCGGCCGAGCGCAGCGGTGCCGAAGACGAGCGCGACGGCGGCGAGCGGCGACACGAGGTAGACGGCCTGCGGCGCGATGAGACTCGCGGCGGCCATGTGCAGAGGCAGGCCGGGCGGATAGAGCGCCACGGCGGCCGCCACCGGCTCGCGCCGAAACACGTAGCCGAGCGGCATGGCGGCATCGGGAGGGAAGTCAGCGGGCGCGACAGCCCAATCGCGGTGAACGAGCGTCCCGGCCCGCCAGTCGGCGGCCTGCGAGATGTAGCCGTACATGTCGGCGGCTGCCGCGTAGGGCGCGGCATGCCACAGGCTGAATACGGTGAGTGCGAGGGCGGCGCCAGGCACCACGGCGGGTGTGAGCCACAGCCGATTGCGGGCGGCGTCCCCGGCGAGCGCGCGGGCCACCAGCCACGCGGCGGCGCCGATCACGAACGGCCGGTGCACCTCCGACGACGAGATGCGCATGCCCCATGGGTCGAACCGGAAGCCCCCGGAGAGCCAGGTCAGCAACGCGGCCACGCCTGCCACCGCTGCAATCACGTCGAGCGACAGCACGAGGCCCCGTAGGCGACGAGACCCGGCCACTGACCCTGGGTCACGCATGCAGCGGTATGGTAAGCGCGCTGAACGCACGACGGGCGGCGATTCGAGTGAACCGCCGCCCGTGAGATGGGTGGAACCCGACCGTCTCCGTGCGATCAGAAGTCGAAGCGCGCGCCGATCTGGAACTGGCGCGACGGATGCGCCGATCCGATCGTCCCGTACGAGCCGCTGTTGGCGTCCACGTTCGGGTTCGTGAAGTTCAGCGTGTTGAACACGTTGAACACGTCGAAGATCGGCGTCAGGTTGAACCGGCCGCCAAACCGGAAGTTCTTGCGGAACGACAGGTCCATCTGCGAGAACCCCGGCCCCTCGATCATGCCGACGCGCGCCGAGCCGCGGCGGTCGTCGGGCGGGTTACCGAATGCGGCCGTGTTGAACCAGCGGCGCTCGTCGCCGTCGATGTCGATCTCACCGCCGAGGTACTCGGCGCGGCGGCTGCCGATCGACGAGTTGCCGACGGGCGTGAGGTACTGGCCCGACTGGAAGCGGTACTTGCTGCTGGCTTCCCAGCCGCCGGCGATGGCCTCGAGCAGGCCGCCGCGATCGCGCAGCCAGGGCACGCGATAGGTGAGCGTGTTCACGAACGCATGCCGGCGGTCGAAACTGGCCGGTCCCCAGAAGAAATCGAGATCGCCGGCGCCGTCCACCGTGTCGTTGTCGCCATTGCCGCTGGCGTTGGTGAGGGCACGGCCGAGCGTGTAGGAGACGGTGAACTGGAGGTCGCCACGCCGCTTGGCCGCGTACAGCTGCATCGAGTGGTACTGCGAGCTCGCGTCGCTCACGCGCATGCGGATCGACGAGTACCCCTTGTACGGGCGCAGGTAGTTCTCGGACACGCGCTGTGCCGACGGCAGCGCGTTGTTGGCGCGCAGGTCCTCGAAGCTGACGCGGTTGATGTCGGGCTGCCGGATCAGCCGACGGCCGGTGTTGCCCACGTAGCTGGCCTCGACGAAGTACCCGCCACCGAGTTCCTTCTGCACGCCGAGGCTGTAGTTGGTCTGGTACGGCAGCTTCAGGTTCGGGTCGATCGCGTTGATCGTCCCGACCGCGCCCACCGCCCCTGCGGCCCCGCTCGACGGGTTGGCGATGTTGAAGTTCTCGAACACGGTGACCTCGAGCACCGGGGGCAGGTTGAGCTGCGAAAACACGAGGTTGCCTTCCGGCTTGTCGTAGAACAGCCCGGCGCCGCCGCGGATCACGGTGGTGGGGTTCAGCGAATATGAGAAGCTGAAACGCGGCATGAAGAGGTGCTGCGCCTCGTACAGGCCACGCGGGGCGCCGAACGGAATCTTGTCGTAGTCACCGCCCGTCAACAGGTTCACGCGGCCCTGCTGGTCCTCGGGAATGCCGTCGCCGGCGAGCACGAGCCCGTTGAAGCGATTGCCGGTGCCGGGCACGAGGAGGCCGTTGGTGCGCAGCTGGACCGCCTGGCTGGGGTCGTACCGCGACGGATCGAAGTTCACGAGGTTGTTCTGCTGCGTGTAGGTCGGGTCGGTGTACTCGTAGCGGACCCCGGCCTCGATGCTCAGGTTGTTGCGCACGCGCCAGGTGTCGGACACGAACGCCTGGTATGTCGTGAACCGGAAGAAGCCGACGGGGTCTTCCGACGCCTCCTGGTAGGTCCGGAAGTTGCCGAGCAGCATGTCGGCCACCGAGTGCCCTGCGGTGTTCGGGTTGCCGCCAGTGTTGAAGTTCACCTGGCCGAAGTAGTTGCCGCGGCCGTTCTGGTCCTTGCGGTTGCGCGAGATGGCCACGCCGGTGCGCAGCGAGTGGCGGCCGCGGATCCACGTCAACGTGTCCTGCACGGTGATGTCGGTGGTGGGGGAGAGCAGCGCGAAGTCGGGACCTCGCACGCTCGCGAAACCCGCGACTTGCACGTTCGGGATGCCGCCGGCCACGTATCCCGGGATGTCGAACAGCTCGGGATAGGTGATGCCGTAGGTGTCGCGCAGCCAGAGGTCGCCCACGGGCTTGATGCGCTGGCCGTTCCACGACGCGCCGATCTTGGCTTCGTTGATCAGGTTCGTGCTCACGACGTAGGTGTGGCCGACCTGGTAGCTCGATCCGGGGCGCGAACGGTCGGTGGGCACCGTCGGCAGGGCGGCGCCGGAGAAGGTGCCGAACGGCTCGATCAGGTTGTACTCGTCGTGGATGTACCGGCCGTAGACGCGCTGCTTCTCGGTAGCCTGCCAGTCGAGGCGGATGATGTCCTGCCGCGACTCGAAGGGGTTGTACTCCTGGAACGTCGCGTTGTTGGCGGTCGGCGCGTCCGTCCATTCGACGGCCTTGCCCTGCATGGCGCGGTAGATGTTGGCAAAGGCACGTCCGTTCGGCGTGATGCGGTCCTGCGGAATGACGTTGCCCGGGAACGGATTGCCGGTCTGCGGATCGCGCAGCACCCCATCATCGGCCGTCCCGACGATGCCGTCGGCACCGCGGAGGCGGACCGAGAAGTCACCGTTCAGTTCGGCCGTCGTCGGCAGCGTCTGGCGGGACGGGTTGGTGAAGCGGTTGATCGTCTTGTACTGCTGGCCGCCGAAGAAGAACAGCTTGTTGCGGATGATGGGGCCGCCGAGCGCACCTTCGAAATTGCGGAACTCGAGGGGCGGCTTGGTGCGGTCGCCGCTGGCGTCGCGTGGCGCGAAGTAGTTCGGCGCGTCGAACTTCTCGTCGCGGATGTCGTAGCGGAGCGTGCCGCGATAGTTGTTGGTGCCGCTGCGCGTCACGACGTTCACGGCCGCGCCGCTGTTCCGACCGAGTTCGGCAGAGAAGTTGGACGTCTGGATCTTCACCTGCTCGATGAAGCTCAGGCTGACGTTGTTGATCTGGCTGCCGTTGGAGCCGGAGTCCTGGTTGGAGGTGCCGTCGATCGTGAGGTTGTTGGTGTTGCCGCGGTTGCCGTTGATCGATTGCCCGGTCGTGCTGAGGCTGGTCGCCAGCGCGAGCGGGTCGAAGTCGGTGGCGACCGCGCCGGGAATCAGCGAGGCCAGCTCGAGGTAGTTGCGGCCGTTGAACGCGAGGTCCTTGATCTGCTGCGAGTCGATGGTGCGGGCCACTTCCCCGGACGTGCGGTTGACCGTTTCGCCGGCGACGGCGGTGACCTCGATCGACTCGGTCAACTCGCCGACCCCGAGCGAGAAGTCCGCCGTGAGACGGCCATCGGCCGTGAGGTTGAGCCCGGTCTGTTGCTGGCGCCGGAAGCCTTGCAACTCCGCCGTCACGCTGTAGGTGCCGACGGGGAGGTTCGTCACCGTGAAGACGCCGTTCTCGTCGGTCACGCGCGTGACGGTGAGGCCGGTGCCCTCGTTGACGATGGTGACGGTGGTTCCGGGGAGCACCCCGCCGGAACTGTCGGTGACATGGCCGTCGATCCGGCCCGTGATGGTCTGGGCCAATGCCGGCACGGCGGCAAGGCACAACAGCAGCAAGGCCGACGCGATTCTGCGCACGGCCCGGCATCCTCGCGACGAGGCGTCGTGAAACATCATTGCTCCTTCTGGACCAATTGGTCTTACAAGTTTGGCGGATATCGTAAGCCCGTCAGGGCCAATGTCAAGCAGGAAATGCGTGTGGTAGCGGCACCGCGAACTGAAGGACTGGAGGTATCGGCGTGTGCCGGGTTTCTGCGTCCCGGCAATCGCCGCGATGGTCGTGATCGTGCGCCACCTCCGAGGTGGCCTGACCTTCGCTTGCTTACAGGTTCCCTCGCTTCATCTCCTCCATCAGGTGGTCCGTCGATCGCACCGTCAGCGCCATGAAGGTGAGCGTGGGGTTCTGGCACCCGCCGGACACGAAGCCGCTCGCATCGGTGACGAGCAGGTTCGGGATGTCGTGCGTCTGCTGGAACTGGTTCAGCACCGACACCTTCGGGTCGGCGCCCATGCGCGCGATCCCCATCTCGTGGATGCCGTAGCCCGGTACGCGATCGAGGAAGAAGAACGGCCGGATGTTCTTGCCGCCGGCGGCCTCGAGCATCTCGGCGGCCGCGTACCCCATGTCGGGGATCATCTTCTTCTCGTTCTCCTTCAACTCCATGGAGATGCGGAGCACGGGAATCCCGAACGCGTCGACGACGCCGGGATCGATTGCCACGTGGTTGTCCTCATAGGGGAGGACCTCGCCGAAGCCGGAGAACGCAAACTGCGTCACGGCCGACGCCTTCACCGCCTGTGCGTATTGCGCGCCGAAACCGGGGAGGGCGAAGTTGAAGTTCGACGAACCGCCGCCCTGGTAGCCGTACCCGCGCAGGAAGTCCTTGTGCTTCGGCTCGCCGGGCCGGTTGCGGAACCGAATCGTGTACGTGCCGTTCGGACGGTTGGGGCCGTTCAGGCTCGGCGTGGACGCGATGTCGGGGAACTCCGCCGCGGCGCCTCCCGCGACCCACGTGTGGTCCATCAGGTACTTGCCGAGGACGCCGCTGCTGTTGGCCAGGCCGCCCGGTGCGCTGTTGAGCAGGATGCGCACCGACTCGAGCGCCTGCGCCGCGAGGATCACGACGCGCGCGTTCACTTCACGCAGTTGCCGTGTCTGGCGGTCCACGTAGGAGACGCCGCGCGCCTTCTTGCCCGTGGCGTCCATCAGCACCTGGTACACCATCGCGTTCTGGATGAGGGTGCATTTGCCGGTCTTCAGGGCATCGGCAACGGTGGTGAAGGCGGAGTTGAAGTACGAGGGGGTCGCGCAGCCGCGTTCGCAGGGGCCGCAATAGTGGCAGGCGGCGCGGCCGTTGATCGGCTTGGTGATGTTGGCGGCACGTCCGATGGTCAACGTCCGGTTGAACGCCTTCTTGATGCTGTTGCGGATCTGGTACTCGACACAGTTGAGTCCCATCGGCGGATGGAACTTGCTGTCGGGCAGCATCGGGTCGTTCTCGGGCATGCCCGAGATGCCGACGTACTCCTCGACGAGGTCGTAGTACGCCTCGAGATCCTTGTACGAGATGGGCCAGTCGATGCCGTGCCCGTCGAGACTTGCGGCCTTGAAATCGAGGTCGCCGAAGCGGTAGCTCTGGCGCCCCCACACGTTCGTGCGCCCGCCGATGATGCGCGTGCGCCCCTGCCACGAGAACGGCTTGCCGTTCGGGGTGGTGTAGGGCTCCTCGAGGTCGTTGACGAACCAGTCGTAGTTGTACTCGGTGCAGGCGTAGCAGTCCTTCTGCCGCGGGCGCGTCTCGCGGATGCGGTCGTTGGCGCGATTGCGGTACTCGAGCGTGTAGGCCGGCGCGTGCTCCTTGTAGTCGGCGTCGGTGAGCGCGCGTCCTGCGTCGAGCAGTGCCACGTCGATGCCCGCCTCCGACAGCCGCTTGGCCGCCCACCCGCCCGAGGCACCCGAGCCGACAACGATCACGTCGAACGTCCGATTCGCTTGGTCACGCGGGACTTGCGCCACTGTGCCTGGCTCCTGGCTGAGAGAGAAGGTGTGGCGCAGCATAGCGATTGCTCCAGCATGGGTCAAATCCGGACTTCGTGCTATCGTGCGCCGAAGTCATCGCCATGGAGGAGTTGCGCGCATGAAGGAAGGACGCACGCTACCGGTCATCCAGCCCGGGGCAGAAGCCGGCGTGTCCCGCCGCGCCGCGCTGCAGACGCTTGCCGCAGGCATCGGGGCATCGGTCGCGGTACCTGGCATCGCGGGCGCCAACGACCACCCGGTGCACAAGCACGTGGCGCACGTGGCCGAGCAGGCGCGCAAGCCGGGCGCCCAGGCAAAGTCCGCGGGGTTCTCGCCGGCGACCTTCGACGCGCACCAGTTCGCGACGGTGGTGCTGCTCGCCGACCTGATCGTCCCGGGAGCGAAGGCCTCGGGGACCCCGGAGTTCCTCGACAAGCTGCTCGCGGTGGAATCGGCAGACACGCGCCGCCGATTCATGACGGCGCTGGGCGCGTTCGAGGGAGCCGCGCTGAAGGCCCATCGCGTGCCCTTCAAGGATCTGACGCCGCAGCAGCAGGTCGCGCTGTTGACGGAAGCCTCGACGGCCGAGCCCAGCCGCCAGCCCACGTACTGGAAGAAGGGCGACCCGATTCCGGTGCCGCAGCCTCCGGCGGGGCCCGTGACGCTGCGCGACCACTTCGATCACGTGAAGGGATGGATTTCGGGTATCCACTTCGCGTCCGAGCCGGGCATGAAGGAACTCGGGTACACCGGCAACGTCTTCCACGAGACCTACCCGGGCTGCCAGCACAACGGCCAGCACGGCTGATCGGCCCGCATGCTACGTCGCCGCGTCCTCAGCTTGCGCGCGTCCGACCGGCGAGGCTGCCTTTGGCGAGCGCACGGAAGCTGCGCGCCGTGCGCAGGCCATCCAGCC
>JAEYZV010000468.1 GCA_023427865.1 Acidobacteriota bacterium | reverse complement strand
TCGCAGCCGCGAAGGAAACGCCGAGCAGGAACACGCGGTCGAACTTCAAGGTCATGTACCACCTCCTTGCTGCCAATTCGTTGCGAGAGCCGTGCCGCCCGCGGTTCGCGTCGATCAAACGGCAACGCCGGCAGAAACGGCCGGAAATGCGGCCCTGCCGGGCGCCCACCCACCTCGGATGCATCAGACCGCAACACGGCCACGCCATCGCTCATGACCTTTGCGCTCTCACTTCTGACTTCTGACTTGTGACTTCTGACTTGTGACGTGTCCCGTCGAAGAAGCCACCCCTCCGGCAGACGTTTGTCGAACGCGGAGCGCTCCCGTCGAGCCTGGCCGTACCCCGTCCTGCAGGAAATCAGCGAGATGCCTACGCTCGAGTCATGGAACGCCTCTTGCCATCTGACTCAGCCGAGCACGAATCGCCGGTTCGTCTGGACGGGCCGCGTGCGCGGCATATCCGGAGGCGCCTCGCCTCCATGAGGGAAGGGGAAGTCACAGAATGATGTCGATGATGAGATTGATGGCGGCCGTCACCGTCGTGAGCGGCTCACTGCTGGTGGCGCAGCCGGCCTCGGCAGCCCTGATCATGGGCGGCACGCTGAACTACACGGGCGGGGATGTCACGGTGACGACGCTGCCCGTGTCGTCGGGTTACACCAGCCAGCTCGGCCTGTATGACAGCGGCTTCAACCTGGTGCGCGAGCTCACCCTGGACGAGCCCGCCGGGCAAGCCGTGAACTTCAATCCCGCCGACGACGGCTTCAGTGTCGGCGACGAGCTCGTGTTCGGCATCCGCGTGCTCAACACCGGTAGCACGTTCTTCATGGGCGCGGCGTCGCGCAATCCAGACAACGTCATCCACAACCGGGTGATCACCGACTACGACGCAGGCGCGTACGGCCTGGGCACGTACGTCGGCTTCGAGGACCTGTTTGGCGGCGGCGACCTGGACTACGACGACAACGCGTTCCTCTTCACCGGAGGCATCAACGCAGTCCCCGAGCCCATGACGATGACGCTCGTGGGCCTCGGCCTCGGCGCGGCCGCCTTCGCGCGTCGCCGCCGCGCATAGCACGTGTGCTGGGGCGGTACGGGCCGTACCGCCGCTGCTTCTCACCCGCTGCCGCCCGCGCGCCCGGATCGCCGGCGCGCATCGCCTCAACCAGTCCCGTAAGATTCCCGCGACCCGTTCGTTCCGGCAACGGGGTTCCGCTCGTCCTGTATGCTGCGTTGAATGGGTGCGCGCATAGAGGACTACGCCCTCATCGGCGACTGCCACACCTCGGCACTCGTCGGTCTCGACGGCTCGATCGACTGGCTCTGCTTTCCGCGCTTCGATTCGGGCGCGTGCTTCGCGGCGCTGCTCGGAACGCCCGAGCACGGTCATTGGCAGATCGCCCCGGCGGGCGGAAGCCGGCGCACGTCGCGCCGCTATGTCGGCGACACGCTCGTGCTCGAGACCACCTTCGAGAACGACGAGGGCGCCGTGACCGTCACCGACTGCATGCCGATCCGGACCGGTGAGCCCGATCTGGTGCGGCTGGTGCGGGGCACGCGCGGCTGCGTCCGCATGCGGTGCGAGTGGGTGGTGCGCTTCGACTACGGCAGCATCACACCGTGGGTGCGGCACGATCGCCATGGCGTTCGCGCCATCGGTGGGCCCGACGCCGTCGAGCTGCGCACCGCGGTGCCGCTGCACGGCGAGCAGTGGAAGACCGTCGGCGAGTTCGACGTGTGCGAGGGGCAGGCGGTGCCCTTCGTGATGCACTGGCACTCGTCGCACGCGGCCCCGCCACTGCCCATCGACGCGGCAGCGGCGGTGGCCGCGACGCTCGAATGGTGGGAGGCATGGGCGAGCCGCTGCACGTACGAGGGCGAGTACCGCGAGGCGGTGATGCGCTCGCTCATCACGCTCAAGGCGCTCACGTACGCGCCGACGGGGGGGATCGTTGCAGCGCCCACCACGTCGCTGCCCGAACAGCTCGGCGGCCCCCGAAACTGGGACTACCGTTTCTGCTGGCTCCGCGACGCGACGTTCACGCTGACCGCCCTGCTCCATTGCGGCTACGTGGACGAGGCTTGCGCCTGGCGCGAATGGCTGCTGCGCGCGGTGGCGGGACGCGGCTCGGAACTCCACGTGATGTACGGGCTCGCGGGCGAGCGCCGGCTCACTGAAGTAGAGCTGCCGTGGCTGCCCGGCTACGAGGCGTCGCAGCCGGTGCGCACCGGCAACGCGGCGTATGCCCAGTTCCAGCTCGACGTGTTCGGCGAGGTGCTCGACTGTCTGCACCTTGCACGGCATTACGGCCTGCGCAACGGCGTGCAGGACTGGCGCATCGAGCAGGAGCTGCTGGTCAGGCTCGAGGAGGTGTGGACGCACCCGGACGAAGGCATCTGGGAAGTCCGCGGGCCGCGGCGCCACTTCACGCACTCCAAGCTCATGGCCTGGGTGGCGTTCGACCGGGCGATCAAGGACGTCGAGCGGTTCGGCTTCGATGGTCCCGTCGAGCGGTGGCGGACGCTGCGCGACGCGCTGCACGAGGAAATCTGCGCGCGCGGGTACAGCGAGGCGCGCGGCAGCTTCGTGCAGTCCTATGACAGCGACGAAATCGACGCGGCCCTGCTCGTGATGCCGCAGGTGGGCTTCTTGCCTCCGGAGGACCCGCGCGTGGTGGGCACGATTCGCGCCGTGGAGAACGACCTTCTGCGCGATGGGTACGTGGACCGTTACCGGACCAGCAGTGGCGTGGACGGCCTGCCGCACGGCGAAGGTTCGTTCCTGCTCTGCACGACGTGGCTCGCCGATGCGTATGCGCTGATGGGCCGGCGCGATGACGCGCGGGCGACCTTCGAGCGCCTGCTCGCGATTCGCAACGACGTCGGGCTGCTGGCGGAACAGTACTGCCCGGACCAGCGCCGGCAGCTCGGCAACTTCCCGCAGGCGTTCTCGCACCTCGGGGTGATCAACACGGCGTTGAACCTGACGCGCGCGAAGAAGCCCGCCGAGGAACGCCCGCGCGCCTGACCCGCCCCGCAGCCCTGCGGCACGCCGACGCCTGCCGCAGGCGCGTCAGCTGTACCGCGTCTCGCCTCCCCCCTCCTCGTCGGAGGCTTCGAGGGCCCGCAGGCGATTGAGGGCGTCGCCGATGGCCATCTCCCCGTCGCGCCCGACCAGGTCGATGGACGCCTCGGCCAGCACCGCGTCGATGTCGTCGAGCGTGATCACGCCGACGGCGGTCACCGACGACGCCGACCCGGTGAGACGCAGGTGCGACATGTGCTTCAGCCGCGTCCGCTCATCGGCAGACGCGACGAACACCGCGGCGCACGTCGGGGTACGTGCCGCCGATCGCACACGCGACACCGCGGCACGGGCGTCGGCCCGTTCCGTCCGAGCGTCGGCCCGCCAGATCCACGGAATCACGCCCCAGGTCATCACCTCACTCGCGACGATCCAGATCGGCGGCACGCCGGGCAACCGCGTGACCGAGACGTGCTGCGAGAACCGCGGCATCGCCGGCAGCAGGTCGAGCGCGAACGCACGCGCGCCGACCCGGCGCTGCCAGTACCCGACCGGCACTGCCGGCAGCACGTGCGCGAGGACCTGGGCCGAGAGGAGATTGCGCAGGCTCCAGTGCGCCCGTGGGCGCACCTCGTGCCGGCTACCCATGAACGACCTCGCCGGCGTGATTGCGCAGGAAGGTCAGCGGCTCGGCGGCGGCGCCGAACGTGGCGCGGGCGCGGGGCCAGAGATCGCGCGCTTCCTCACGCGGGCAGTCGTCGGGTTCGCCGCACGTGCACGGGCTGGCGGCACCATGCCGCCGCAGGTGCGCCACCATGCGGTCGTGCCACGTACAGAGTTCATCAACGAGATCGGTCGCGTCGTCGTCTGCGCTCGCAACCAGGTACCGATATGGGGTCGTCACCGATGGACCTCCGCCCGCGCAGCGGGCCGAGCCGCATGCACGGAGGCCGCGTCGCCGCGTGGGCAACGAATGGATACACTTCGAATGAAGGAGGCTGGCCGCCGGAAGTGGCTCGCGAGGAGCCGGACGTTTGCTACCGGCGACCGTGGGTCGGGAAGATGCGCACCCTCATGTCGAATGAACGACGGGTACGCGACACGGTCACGTGACGGCAGGCCGGTAGCATCGGAAGAGAACCTTGAGCGAGGCTAGCCCCTGCGCGGCAATTAATCAAGACTCACTTTGGTTGGGGAAGGCCATTCCTTCCTCCTTCTCTGCCTGTACGCGTCCGCCACGACGGCCGCAACGATGACGCTGCCCGTCACAATCCGCTTTGCCGGCTCGGAGGCGCCGACCTGCGCGAGACCGGCCTGCAGGACGGCGATGATGAGCACTCCGAGGAAGCTGCTGATGACCGAGCCGCGTCCGCCCATCAGGCTCGTCCCGCCGATCACGACTGCCGCGATGGCGGAGAGCTCGAGGCCGATGCCGGCGTTCGGGTCCGCCGACTCGAGATATGCGACGTGGAACACGCCGGCGAGGCCGGCAAGCATCCCCGACAGGGTGAACACCGCCACCTCCACCGGCCCGGGCTCGATCCCCGACAGGCGGACGGCCTCCCGGTTGGTGCCGATGGCGACGAGGTAGCGCCCGAACACGGTGCGCGTCAGGATCATCTGCCCGACGACGACGAGGAGGGTCGCCACGAGGATCGCCGGTGAGAGGCCGAGGCCGGCGAGTGGCGCGCCGATGGTATCGAGCCTTGCGCCGACGAACACCGATCGCGAGTCGGTGACCAGGTAGGCTCCGCCGCGGGCCATCTCCAGCATGCCCAGCGTGACGATGAACGACGGCACGCCCCACCGGACACTGACCACGCCGTTCAGCAGGCCGGCGAGGAGACCGATGCCGAGCGATGCGGCGATCGCCAGTGGTACCGCCCACTCCCACCGGGTGACTGCAACGCCGAGCACCGCCGCCGACAGCGCCATCACGGAGCCCACCGACAGGTCGATGCCTGCCGCCACGAGCACGAAGGTGAGGCCGACGGCGGCCACCGTAAGCGCCGGCACCTGATTGGCCAGCGTCGTGAACGTCACACGGCTGAAGAAGTGGTCGCTGATGGCGCTGAACAACGCCACGAGCACGACGAGCACGATCGTGAGGCCGAGGTACTCGTAGCGGCGTGCCCGGGGGACACGGGCGTTCGCTCGCGAGGCACTCACGCCTGCGGCCCTTCCCCGCCGCTGCGCGCCGCCGTCGTTGTCGCGTAGCCGGCAAATGCCGCGGCCATCACCTGCTCGTGGGCCCATTGGCCGCGCGGGAAGCAGCCGGTCACGCGCCCGGCCGAGAGCACGAGGATTCGATCGCAGATGGCCGTCAGCTCCTCGAGGTCGCTCGAGGCGACGACGAGCGCCTTGCCGCGAGCCGCAAGCGCGGCAAACAGCCGGTGCATCGCGTGCTGGGCGCCGATGTCCACCCCTCGCGTCGGTTCGTCGAGCAACAACACCTCCGGGTCGCGCAGCAGCCAGCGCGCGAGGACGACCTTCTGCTGGTTGCCGCCGCTCAGCTCCGAGACGGGCTGCTCGATCGACCTGCAGCGCACGTCCAGATCTGCCACGACGGCTCCGATGCGATCGCGCTCGCGCGCCACGTCGATCCACACCCCGGCACGCCCCATCGAAGGCAGCACGGCGAGCCCGACGTTGAGGCGCAGCGTCTGCCCAAGCAGCAATGCCTGCCCCTTTCGGTCCTCCGGCACCATGCCGATGCCGGCCCGGACGCCGTCGCGCGGCCTGCGGATGCGCACGGGACGGCCGTCGCGCAGGATGCGACCCGCCTCCGGCGTGTCGGCGCCGACGATCGCACGCAACGTTTCCGTACGCCCGGCACCCACCAGACCTGTCTCTTATACACATCTCCGAAGCCCACG
>JAEYZV010000376.1 GCA_023427865.1 Acidobacteriota bacterium | reverse complement strand
GGCCCGACGCCTACGTACGAGGGGAGGCCCGACGCCTACGTACGAGGGGGCCCGACGGCTATGTACGAGGCGGACGCGCGCTCGCATTTTGTGTAGCCGCCGGGCCTCGCCCGGCGGGCGGCCCACGCGCGCTACCCTGTTGATCGGAGCCATGCTCGTCAGCACACCGGACGGACTCGCGTGCCCGCGCGGCGGATTCTTCGTCGATCCGGCGGGCGCCGTGGACGTCGCCGTCGTCACGCACGCGCACGCCGACCATGCGCGACCCGGATCGCGGCGGTACGTGTGCGCGGCGCCGGGCGTGCCGATCCTCCGCCGGCGCCTCGGACCCGACGTGACGATCGACGGCTGGCCATACGGCGAACGACGACGCCTCGGCGACGTGGAGGTATCGCTCCATCCCGCCGGTCACGTCGCGGGCTCCGCACAGGTCCGCATCTCCGATGGCGACCACGTGTGGGTGGTCACCGGCGACTACAAGCGGGAACCCGATCCGACCTGCGCCGCGTTCGAGATGGTGCCGTGCGACACCCTCGTCACGGAGGCGACGTTCGCGCTGCCCATCTACAGGTGGCCGCCCGTGGCGCAGGTCGTGGACGAACTGCGGACGTGGATTGCCGGCAACCGCGCCGGCAATCGTCCGTCGGTGCTGTTTGCGTACAGCCTGGGCAAGGCGCAGCGCCTGCTCGCGCTGCTGGCGGACGTCCTCGACGAGCCGCCACTTGCCCACGGTGCGGTGATCGCGATGACCGAGGCCTATCGCGAAGCGGGCATCGCGCTGCCGCATGTCGAGCCCGTCCTCGAGAGAACGCGCGGCGCCGCCACGCGCGGCCGCGTGATCCTCGCGCCACCATCGGCGATGAACACGCCGTGGCTGAAGCGATTCCCCGAGGCCACGAGCGCGATGGTCTCGGGATGGATGCGCGTGCGCGGCGCGCGGCGTTGGAAGGGTGTCGATCGCGGCTTCGTGATCTCGGATCACGCCGACTGGCCGACCCTCCTCGACACGGTCGACGCCACCGGTTGCCGACGCGTGCTGGCGACCCATGGGTACGCCGACGTCCTGGCACAGACGAGCGCCGAGCGCGGGCTCGAGGCTGGCGTACTCGACGCAGGCGTCCGCGGCGAGGAGTCGTGAACCGGTGCAGCGCTTCTCCGACCTCTACGCCGCACTCGACCGCACGACGTCCACCAACGCGAAGGTCGCCGCGATGGAGGCGTACTTCCGCGACGCGCCGCCAGAAGACGCGGCGTGGACCGTGTTCTTCCTCGCGGGCCGTCGCCTGCTCCGCCTGCTGCCGAGCAAGCTGCTGCGCGAGTGGACTCTCGAGGCGACCGGCCTGTCGCCATGGCTGCTCGACGAGTCGTATGCCGCCGTCGGCGACGTCGCCGAGACGATCGCGCTCCTGCTCGATGCGGTGCCGCCCGAGGGCGACGAGCGGACCGTGCCCCTGCACACGTGGATCGAGGATCGGCTCGAAGGTTTGCGCGGCAAGCCACCGGAAGCGCAGCGGGAGGACGTGCTGCATTGGTGGCGGTGCCTGCCGTCGTTCGAGCGCTTCCTGCTCAACAAGCTCCTGACCGGCGAGATGCGCGTCGGCGTGTCGCAGACCCTCGTCGTTCGTGCGCTCGCGAGTGTCGCCGGCGTCACCACCGACGTCATGACGCACCGGCTCATGGGGCAATGGAGCCCATCGGCCGCGGCCTACGCGGCGCTCATGGCGCCGGACGCGGCTGCCGACGATGCGTCGCGGCCCTACCCGTTCTGCCTTGCCTATCCGCTCGAGCTGGAGGTCGAGAGCCTCGGCCCGCGCGAGGTCTGGCAGGTGGAGTGGAAGTGGGACGGCATCCGGGCGCAGCTGATCCGGCGCGGCGGTGCCACGTACCTGTGGTCGCGCGGCGAGGAGGTGATCACGTCGCGCTTCCCCGAAGTGGTGGCGGCCGCGGCGTCGCTGCCCGACGGCACCGTCCTCGACGGTGAGGTGCTCGCGTGGCGGGAGGAGATGCCGCTGGCGTTCGCGAAGCTGCAGCTGCGCATCGGCCGACAGAACCTCACGCGACAAGCCCTTGCGGATGCGCCCGCCGCCTTCATGGCGTACGACCTCATCGAGCAGGATGGCGTGGACGTGAGGACCGTGCCGCTCGCGGATCGCCGTGCGAGGCTGGAGGCGCTCCTTGCCGATACCGCCACGGTGCTGCGGGTGTCGCCGCTGGTCGACGAGCCCACCTGGGAGGCGCTGGCCACGCGGCGCGAGGAGTCACGCGCGCGCGGCGTCGAGGGCTACATGCTCAAGCGCCTCGACTCGGCGTACGGCACCGGCCGACGCAAGGGTGACTGGTGGAAGTGGAAGGTCGATCCGTTCTCGGTGGATGCGGTCCTCGTGTACGCGCAGCCAGGCAACGGGCGCCGTGCGACGCTGTTCACCGACTACACCTTCGCGCTCTGGAAGGACGGCGAACTCGTGCCGGTCGCCAAGGCGTACTCGGGCCTGTCCAACGAGGAGATCGAGCAGGTGGACAAGTGGGTGCGCGCCAACACGCTCGAGAAGTTCGGCCCCGTTCGGCGCGTCGTGCCGACGCACGTGTTCGAGATCGCGTTCGAAAACGTGCAGCGATCGTCGCGCCACAAGAGCGGGGTGGCCGTGCGCTTCCCCCGCATCGCGCGCTGGCGCCACGACAAGAAGGTGGAGGACGCCGACGACATCGGCGCCCTGGTCGACCTGATCAAGGTGTAGCCGCCGGGCCTTGCCCGGCGGGCGTGGATCACTGAGCGTCGGGCAGCACCCGACGCCTGCACCATCGCAGCGGCGGTCTACGACGTCTGCTTTATCAGCTCGAGCTCGAGGATCACCTTCACCTCGTCGCTGACCACGACGCCGCCGCCGTCCATCGTGCGGCTCCAGTTCACGCCGTAATCCTTGCGGTTCAGCGTCGTCGTCGCGGTCGCGCCGATGCGCTGGCTGTTCTGCACGGTGACCGGATCGGTGGGTCCCTCCACGTCGAGCACCACTTCCTTCGTCGTGCCGCGCATCGTGAGGTCGCCGATCAGGCGGAACTTGCCGGCGCCGACGGGTTCTGCGCGCTTGCTCTTGAAGGTGATCGTCGGGAACGAGGCGGCATCGAAGAAGTCCGGGCTCTTCAGGTGGGCGTCGCGCTTGGCATTGTTGGTGGTGATCGTCGTGGCATCGATGGTGGCCTCGGCCTGCACGCCGCCGACGTTCGTGCCGTCATAGACGATCGTCCCCTCCACCTTGCCGAAGCTGCCCTTCACGTTGCTCACCATCATGTGGCGCACGGTGAACTCGGCCGAGGAGTGGGCACCGTCGATCTTCCAGGTCTGGGCCGACGCGGGCGCGGCAAGGAACGCGACCGCGGCAGCGGTCATGGCAAGGCGAAAGAACATCGGAGAGCTCCTGGCTATGGTGAGGCGCACGATGGCGACTTCGTCCGTCGAATCGTGGACGGCAGCGGACTGGCTGCCGAACCTGACAGGGATATAGACGCCGCTCGGCCGGTGCTCGTTACAACACGCATCGAGCGTAGCGTGTCATGCGAGGGTGGACCAATCGGTCCGCCCCTCGAGAGCGCTCACGATCGCCTCGAACCCGATGCGATCGCCGTCCGAGAAGCGGTTGACCGTTGGACTGTCGAGGTCCAGGACGCCGACCACGCGGCCACCATGCCGGATGGGCACCACGAGCTCGGACCGTGAGGCGCTGTCGCAGGCGATGTGGCCGGGGAACGCTTCCACGTCGGGGACCAGCACCGAAGCGCCGCGAGCCACGGCCGTGCCGCACACGCCGCGGCCGACGGCGATCCGCACGCAGGCGGGCTTCCACTGGAACGGCCCGAGGACCAGTTCCTCCTCGCTCCGACGCAGGTAGAATCCTGCCCAGTTCAAATCAGGTGTGGAGTGCCAGATGAGCGCCGCCGCGTTGGCGAGGTTGGCGATGGCGTCGCGTTCGTCACCGATGAGCGCCTCGAGTTGCCCGCGGAGCTCGTCGTGGAACGTCGCGGCACCGGCGTCGATGGCGGGGAGATGGAACATCCTCCGAGCATACCGATGATCGCGCCGACATGCGTCAGTCCAACGTGCAGGCCGTCGTCTCCAGTTCGTAGCCGTCGGGCCTCCCCAATAGTCAGGGCAGGCCCGCGGCTCCAGGTCGTAGCCGTCGGGCCTTGCCCGACGGTCAGGGCGCGCGCCGGGCG
>JAEYZV010000271.1 GCA_023427865.1 Acidobacteriota bacterium | reverse complement strand
GAGGCCCCCATCATCGGCAATGTCGTGCAGGGGGCGTTCGGGGCGCTCGGCTTCAGCCTTGCCGCGTCGGTGGCCGGCTTCTCGGTGTGCCGGGTGCTGCTCGGGCTCGGCGAGGCGGCGATCTTCCCGGGGTCGGTGCGGAGCATCGCCGAGTGGTTCCCCCAGAAGGAGCGCGCATTCGCCACCGGGCTGTTCAACGCCGGTACGAACGTCGGCGCGCTGCTGACGCCGATCATCGTGCCCATCGTCGCGCTGCGGTACGGCTGGTACTGGGCCTTCGTGGGCACCGGCGCGCTGGGCTTCCTGTGGCTCGCCGTGTGGCTGTGGCAGTACAAGACGCCGCGGACGCACCCCGGCGTGAACGCCGCCGAGCTCGCGCTCATCGAGAGCGATCCCCCAGACGTCGGGTCGTTCAAGGTGCCGGGACTCCTGATGGCCGGCATCGTCGCGGCCGTCTGCTTCGTCGGCGGCACGGTCGCCGCGACGTTCTTCGATGCGCGGCTCGTGGCAGTGCTGCTGTTCGTGGTCGGGCTCGTGACGGCGATCACGCTCAACCCGCGCCGGCAGGTGTGGGCGTACGCCGTCGCCAAGTTCATGACCGATCCGGTCTGGTGGCTGTATCTCACCTGGCTGCCGGACTTCCTCGTCAAGACGCACCAGGTGGACATCCGCGGGGCGATGCTGCCGCTCGTCACGATCTACCTGGTGGCCGACTTCGGCAGCATCGCTGGCGGGTACGTGAGCTCCAAGCTGATACAGCGCGGCTACACCGTCAACGTCGCCCGCAAGCTGACGATGCTGATCTTCGCCTGCAGCGTCACCCCGATCGTTTTCGCGGCCCAGGTGGACAGCCTCTGGGGGGCGGTGGCGCTCGTGAGCATCGCGGCCTCCGGCCACCAGGCGTGGAGCGCGAACGTGTATACGCTGGTGAGCGACATGTTCCCGCGCCGGGCCGTGGGCAGCGTCATCGGCTTCGGCGGCATGATGGGGGCCTGCGGCGGCGCGATCATGCAGATTGCCGTCGGCGTCTGGCTCGACGCCTCCAACAACAACTACGTGCCGATCTTCATCGCGGCCGGCACGCTCTACCTGATTGCCCTCGGCGTCGTGCACCTGCTGGTGCCGAAGATGACGCCGGCGGTACTCGACGCGCCCGCCGCGGCGCGGGGAGGGCTGGCATGAGTCGGACCGACGTGGTCCGCGCCATCGAGGCAAGCGGGGTCGTTGCCGTCATCCGGTTGAAGGACGCCGGCAAGCTCCGGTCCGTGGTGGACGCGCTGATCGAGGGCGGCGTCACCGCGATGGAAGTGACGATGACGGTGCCGGGCGCGGTGGGCCTCATCGAGCAGCTCGCGAAGGACCTGCCGGAGGGCTTCCAGCTCGGGGCAGGCACGGTGCTGGATCCGGAGACGGCACGCCAGGTGATCCTCGCGGGCGCGACGTACCTCGTGGCCCCGACATTGAACCTGACGACGATCGAGCTCGCGCATCGGTACGACGTGGCCGTCATGCCGGGCTGCTTCACGCCGACCGAGATCCTGACCGCGTGGCAGGCGGGTGCCGACATCGTCAAGGTGTTCCCGGCAACGACGCTCGGGCCCGGGTACATCAAGGACGTCAAGGCGCCGCTGCCGCAGGTGAAGCTGATGCCGACGGGCGGCGTCACGCTGACCAACGCCGGCGACTGGATCAAGGCCGGCGCCTGCGCGGTCGGCGTCGGCAGCAACCTCGTCGACGCCAAGGCACACGCCGCGAACGATTTCGCGCAGATTGCCGAGAACGCGCGCACGGTGGTCGCGAGCGTCCGCGCCGCACGCGAACGCTGACGCGCGCCGCCGCCCGGTGTCAAGCGAGTACGATGACCGAAGGCCGACGGCCGAATGCCGAAGGCCGCCCTTCCCATGTCCATGAAAACTGTCTGTTTCGGTGAACTCATGCTGCGCCTGAGCCCTCCGGGCTTCGAGCGCTTCCTCCAGACCCCCCAGTTCGTCGCCACCTTCGGCGGCGGCGAGGCGAATGTCGCGGTGAGTCTCGCGGCGTTCGGCCTCGAGAGCCATTACGTGACGCGCCTGCCGACGCACGCCATCGGCGAGGCGGCGGTGAAGGCGCTGCGCACCGAGGGCGTGCGCACCGAGCACATCGTCCGCGGCGGCGACCGCATCGGCGTCTACTACGCCGAGACGTCGGCAAGCCAGCGGGCGTCGCAGGTCATCTACGACCGCGCGCGATCGGCGATTGCCGAGATGACCCCGGGGACGGTGGATTGGGCGAAGGTGTTCGACGGGGCGCGCTGGTTCCACTGCACGGGCATCACCCCGGCGCTCGGCGACAATGGCGCCGCCTGCGCGAAGGAAGCGCTGCAGGCCGCCAAGGCGGCGGGCGCCACCGTCAGCATGGACCTGAACTTCCGCAAGAAGCTCTGGACCGAGAAGAAGGCGCAGTCGGTGATGCGCCCGCTGATGGCGTACGTGGACGTCGTCATCGCCAACGAGGAGGACATCCAGTCGGTGCTCGGTTTCGAGGTCAAGGGCACCGATGTCACGACCGGCGAGCTGGACCTCGAGGCGTACAAGGCGACGGCGGCCGAGGTCGCGAGCACGTTCGATTGCGAGCTCGTTGCCATCACGCTGCGAGAGAGCCACTCGGCCAGCGACAACGGCTGGAGCGCCGCGATCTACGAGAAGGCGAGCGGCAGCTTCCAGCGGAGCCAGCACTACGACGTGCGGTTGGTCGACAGGATCGGCGGCGGCGACAGCTTTGCCGGTGGGCTGATCTACGGCCTGGTCTCCGGCAAGTCGCCGATCGACGCGCTCCGCTTCGCCGTCGCGGCAAGCGCGCTCAAGCAGACGATCCCGGGCGACTTCAACCGCGTCACGGTCGACGAGGTCGAGCGCCTCGTCAAGGGCGACGCCAGCGGACGCGTGCAGCGATAGGTTCAGGTAACAGGAAGGCAGGTGTCAGGTAACAGGGGGCCAGGGCACAGGGACGTCAGGGCACAGGGACGTCAGGGGACAGGGACGTCAGGGGACAGGTAGCCTGGCGACGGGTTCCGGTGGCCGGTCGTGTTGCCGTAGCCTGATGCCTGCGAGCCTGTGCGCTGAGGCTGCGCGCCTGTGCGCTGAGGCCTGTAGCCTGTGAGCC
>JAEYZV010000196.1 GCA_023427865.1 Acidobacteriota bacterium | reverse complement strand
GTGTTCGTCCAGGCCTGCGAGGTGTGCCATGGCCACGGCGTGGTGCGGTTGCGCACCTGCCACGGCTGCCACGGCCAGGGTCGGCACGACGCCACGGAGCCGCTGGTGCTGACGCTGCCGCCGGGGCTCGCCGACGGCGACGAGATCACGCGTGCAGGAGAGGGGCACGCGGGGATGCGGGGCGGTCCGCCGGGGGATCTCCGGTTGCGCGTCCGGGTCGAGCCCGATCCGCAGTGGACCCGCGACGGCAACGATCTGCACATGACCCTTCCGGTCGCGGTGCACGAGGCCGTGCTCGGCGCCCGGATCCCGGTGCCGACCCCGGACGGGCCGATCTCGGTGCGTGTGCTCCCGGGGACGCAGGCGGGGCAGCGCATCCGCTTGCGCGAACGCGGCGTGCCGTCGCGGCGCTCGGGGCAGCGCGGGGATCTCGTGCTCGAGGTGCGGCTCGTGCTGCCGCCGGT
Organism: Acidobacteriota bacterium; assembly: GCA_023427865.1. Taxonomy (GTDB): domain Bacteria; phylum Acidobacteriota; class Vicinamibacteria; order Vicinamibacterales; family Vicinamibacteraceae; genus Luteitalea. The sequence continues at coordinate 3,637 of JAEYZV010000196.1, read as the reverse complement.
GATCGATGCGCGGGCCCGCGAGTTGATGAAGGAGTTCGCGCGTCTCCATCCCGAGGACGTGCGGGCCGCGCAACGTTGAAGGCCGGGCACGTCGATGTGAACGTCGACGCGCACCCGGAACTCGTGGCCGTCGCCGATCGGAGCGGCGGCCGATGATGGTTGCAGGCGGCCGGAACGAAGGCCGAATGCCGAAGCCCGATTGGCGGACGCCGGAGGCCGATTTGACGAAGGCCGAAGGCCGATTGACGAAGGCCCATGATGTCCACCCGACGCCCGGGCAAGGCGCTGTACATGATCAGCGCGGTGGCGCAGCGCTACAACATCCACCCGCAGACGCTCCGGTTGTACGAGCGCGAGGGGCTGCTGCGTCCGTCGCGCACCGAGGGCAACACGCGCCTCTACTCCGACGAAGACCTCGAACGGCTCGAGACGATCCTCACCCTGACGCGCGAGCTCGGCGTCAATCTCGCCGGCGTGGAGATCATCCTCAACCTGCGCGAGCGCATGGCGCAGATGCAGCACGAGGTCAACGAGTTCATGGCCTACGTCAAGCAGGAGATGGCACGCGGCCTCGGCGACTGGGAGCAGCGGTTGTCCACGGCGATGGTCAAGAGCGCCGCGGGGCCGCTCGCACGTGGCGGCGAGCCGCGCGCGCAGGACGGCGAACCCACACCGCCCGACGACGACGATCGGCAATCCTGAGCGACCTTCGCTCGCCGTTCGGCTGCGGCCGGTTCCTGCTTCGCGCTATGATCCCGATCCCTTGGACGTCTGCGCACTCTGCAACGGAACGGGCTGGAAGACGGTCGACCAGGACGGCCAGCATCGCGTCACGCGCTGCGACTGCTGGCGCCGGGCTGCGGCGGCACGCCGACGTGACGACTCGCGCATCCCGCGTCGCTACCAGCACTGCGATCTCTCCGGCTTCGTCACCTACGGCAACGAGTCGCTCGAACGGGCGCTCGCATCGGCGCGCGGTCTCGTACAGCGCTACCCGGTCACCGACAAGGGGCTGTTCCTGCTCGGGCCGCCAGGCGTCGGCAAGACACACCTCGCCGTGGCCGTGTTGCGCGCACTCGTCGAACAGAAGGGCGCCCGCGGCATCTTCTACGACACCCGCGATCTGCTCCGGGTGATTCGCGGCACGTACGACCCGCTCACGCGCGAGACCGAACGCGACGTCCTGCGGCCGGTGACGACCGCCGACGTGCTCGTGCTCGACGATCTCGGCGCGGAGAAGGCGTCGGAGTGGGTCGACGAGACGCTGAACCTGATCGTGAACACGCGCTACAGCGAGAAGCGGCTCACGCTCTTCACGTCCAACTACGACGACGACCCGGACGCGGCCAACCCGGATTCCCTGATCTTCCGCATCGGCTTCCGGATGCGCTCGCGGCTGCACGAGATGTGCGAGTTCTTCACGATCAGCGGCGCCGACTATCGCGAGTTGCCACTCAACGGCACGGAGGCGGACCTGCGCGACCTGTGGGCACAGCGCCGCAAGAAGGGCGGCGGGCGCCTTCCCGCGAAAGCGTCGAATCCGTTGAAGGCGAAGCTCCGCGAGCCCGAGCGGACGCCAGCCTTCCTGCCGGATCTCAAGTGGCCGGGAGGCCGTGCCGGCACACGCCGCTGACCGACGTGCCCGCCCCGCTCGGTCTCTACGTCCACATCCCGTTCTGCAGCGCGATCTGCCACTACTGCAACTTCAACCGCGGGTTGATGGATCCCGGGTTGAAGCACGCCTACGTGGACGCCGTGTGCGCGCACATCGCGCGCGAGGCGGAAGCCGTCGCCGTCGACACGATCTACTTCGGCGGCGGCACGCCATCCCTGCTCGAGCCCGAGGAGGTCGCCCGCATCGTCGAGACCTGCGCCTCGTCGTTCTCGCTGGCGGCCGACACCGAGATCACCCTCGAAGCGAACCCGGAGACGGTCGATCGGGACCGGCTTGCCGGCTTCCGCGCGGCCGGCGTCAACCGCGTGTCGTTCGGCGTGCAGTCGTTCCTCGATCACGAGTTGAAGCGGCTCGGGCGCCTCCACGACGCGGCAAGGGCGCTGATGGCACTCGCCGACGCGCGCGCGGCAGGACTGGACAACGTCAGCCTCGACCTGATGATGTGGCTGCCGGGGCAGAGCGTGGCGCAGTGGCTCGCCTCGGTCGACGCGCTCATCGACGCCGCGCCCGCCCATGCGTCGCTGTACCTGCTGGAGCTCTATCCGAACGCGCCGCTGCAGGAACTGATGGCGCGGCAGCAATGGTCGCAGACGCCGGAAGACGATGCGGCCGACATGTACGAGGAGGCGATGGCGCGGCTCGAGACGGCCGGGTTCGCGCAGTACGAGATCTCCAACGTCGCCCGACCCGGCCGCGAGAGCCGCCACAACCTCAAGTATTGGCATGACACCGGCTGGCTCGCGTTCGGATGCGGCGCCCACGGCTCGCGCGCCGGCAGGCGGTGGCGCCATGTGGCCGACACCAGCGCGTACGTCGATCGCGTGACGGCTGGTGCCGACCCGATCGCCGATTGCCGGAAGCTCGACGACGAGTCGCAGCTCGCCGAGGCACTGTTCATGGGCCTGCGCCTGACCGAAGGCATTTCGGAGTCCGAGTACCGCGCACGTTTCGGTCAGGATGTCTGGAGTCGCTACGGCGAGGCACTGACGCCCGCGCTTGAAGCGGGGCTGCTGCTGCGCGCTGCGGGCCGGATCCGGCTCACCCGGCGTGGCATGCTCCTCGCAAACGAAGTGATGCAGATCTTTGTCTGAGTATTTGTCTCACGTGGCACTTACGGTACAGTAGGCGCCGGTTTTCACACCCTGTTTCGGGATTCGAGGAGGTGCTATGCGTTCGATGATGGAGGCGCGGGCCGTACGTCGTGCGGGTGCGCAGGTGGCGTTGGGCGCCGCCGTGATGGTGTTCAGCGGTATTGCCGGCAGCGCGTTCGCACAATCGGCTCAGCAGGCCCCCACCACGCAGCAGCAGGGTCAGCCGGCCCCAGCCGATCCGGCCGCGCAGCAGCCGGCACCGGGCGATCCCACGGCGCAGCAGGCGCCCGCAGAGCCGCAGAAGCCGCAGCTGACGTTCGACAATGCCGATGCGGTGGTGTGGTTCTATGCCGTGAAGGGTGACAGCGGGCCCCAGTTCGAGCAGTTCTTCGGTCGTGTGAAGGAGGCCATGACCAAGAGCACGAACCCGGAGCGCCGCAACCAGGCCGCTGGCATGCGCCTGATGAAGTCGACCTCACCGGCCGGTGACGGCACGCTCAACTACGTGCTGATCATCAGCCCGGTGGTCAAGGGCCAGGAGTACAGCCCGGGCATGCTGCTCTTCGAGGTCTTCCCGACCGAGGCCAAGCAGCTCGTCGATCAGCTCCAGTCGTACATCAACAGCCAGGGCCTGAACGCCGCGGTGCCGCTCACACAGGTGATGACCTTCAGCGGCATGTAGTCACGGCGCGACACTGGTTGCGCGTTGCAGACCCCGGCGGCGCTCGCGCGCCGCGCGGGGTCTTCTCGTTGCCATGAGAAAGATCCTGCTCGCCATCGGGCTCGTCCTCGCCGTCGGGAGCGCGACGGCCGCGCAGACGCCAGCGACGCCGCCGCAGGCGCCCGCCGCGCCAGCGCCAGAGCCCTCAGC
>JAEYZV010000441.1 GCA_023427865.1 Acidobacteriota bacterium | reverse complement strand
AGGTAGTGCAGACCGCGCCAGGCGCCTTCGAGCTTCTGGAAGTCGGGGTGATGCAGGATCAGGTTGATCTGCTCACTGAGCTTCTTGTCGATGGCCGCCACCATCGCCTCGATCGACTTGGTGACGTCGCTGCCGATGAGCGTCGTCTGCGCGAGGGCCTGTTCGGCGAGCGTACGGACGGCACGCTCCACGGCCTCCTGCGCCTCGTCGGTCCTCGGCTTGAATTCCTTGCGCAGCAGCGACTCGAAATCGCCTGCCTCGACGGTGCCGATCGATGCCGCGGTGTCCTGCTGGAGTTTCGGGTCAGCCATGACGGGTTCTCATTCGTAAGGAGACGCTACGCCGAGGGTTCCTGCTCGGCGTCCTTCTTCGTCGACGCGAGCGTCTGCAGCAGCGCCGGATCCTGCAGCAGCCGGCTCACGAGCTCCTCGGCGCCGGACTTGCCGTCCATGTAGGTGATCAGGTTGGCGAGCTGCTGCCTCGCCTGCAGCAACTTGTTGAGTGAATCGACCTTCCCGGCCACTGCCGCGGGCGAGAAGTCCTCCATGCTGTCGAACGTGAGTTCCACGTTGAGGTTGCCCTCGCCCGTCAGCGTGTTGGGCACCTGGAAGGCGACACGCGGCTTGAGCGCCTTCATGCGCGCGTCGAAGTTGTCGACGTCGATTTCGAGGAACTTGCGGTCGTCGACGGCCGGCAGCGGCTCGGCCGGCTTGCCCGACAGGTCCGCGAGCACGCCCATGACGAACGGCAGCTGGATCTTCTTCTCCGCGCCGTACAACTCCACCGCGTACTCGATCTGCACGCGCGGCGCCCTGTTGCGCGCGATGAACTTCTGACTGCTCGCCTTGGCCACGGACACCTCCGGTGATCGTCCTAGTCGCTATCCTTCAATCCGCCCACTGCACGGGCGCCCGCCAGAGCGTCCGGGGCAATGTCCTCGAGCACCTCGAGGAAGCTCTTGGACACCAGCCGCCTGGCGCGATCGAGCAGCAGCGGCACGGGGCTCGATGGTTCGGTGCGCCGGAAGAACTCCGCCACCGCGTCGAGCGCGCGAATCGCGTCCTGCCTGCTGGTGATCGCATTGGGCGCCGCCAACGCGTCACTCCCGTTCGTCCCCACCGCCGCAGGCGCGCCCTCGGAGGCCGCGTCCGTCTCGCCGAGGCGCGCGGTCGCGTGTGCCTGCAGCACGAGGTGCAACCGCGCCAGCTGCGCCGACAGGGGCTCGAATCCCGGTGCGACGGCGGCACCGCCGTGGTCGCGCATCTTCGCGTCGATGCGATTGACGGCCGCGAGTGCCTCCTCGGCCCCCTGCTGCAGCGCCACGAGCGCCTCGAGAGGCATCTCGGCGAAGGCGGCGTCGATCTGCGCCAGTTCCGGCCGCGCCTCCGACGATCCCGGTTGCAAGGTCCCTTTCGCGATGTCGATGTCGCGAAGGCTGAACCGCCCGTGCTGCCGGCTCTCGACCACCACCGCGCGGCGCAACCGGTCGAGCACCGCCATCGGATCGGCGAAACAGTTCAGCGCGTTCCGACGCGCAATCGCGTCCTCGTCGACGAGCGGATGCACGTCCGGCCAGAACGCATCGAGCCAACGCGAGGCGACCGTGATCGTCTCGAAGAACGCCGGCAGCCCGTCGGTCCGCAACGAGGCCGTGGCGAGATACGCGAGCAGTCGCAGGTCCTTGCTCCTGGCAAGGCCGCCGAGCGCCAGCGCGCGCACATCCGCCCAATCCACCGGCTTGCGCGACTCATCGGCCTCGGGCGGCGCATCGGGCGATCGAACCTGCCCGAACAACCGAAGCGCGTCCAACGTCGTCAGCGGTGCGAGATCCTCCAGGTTCTCGCCGCACGGGCGCTCAGGGCTTATCGGCTCGAGCAGCGCATCGGAATTCCACCTCGTACTACTCATAACGCGCGACGGAGAGGAAGCGATCAGCGCACGCATGACGCCGGTGACGTGCCCGCCTCGGCACACGCCACACGTCGAGGGCTGTGGCCAAAGGGACACGTACCCTCGTCGGGCAGCGCCGGGCGTGCAGGCCCGGGCCCATCAGGGCACCAACTGCAATCATTGGAAGACGAGCAGGAGTCTCATGGCCGCTGCCAGCAAAGTCAAGGGAATTCTGGGTCACTCGCCAACCTCCGCGACAATCGCCGTGACGTTGTCCGGCCCCCCGCCCTCCAGCGCCAGGTCGATGAGGCTCGAGACCACCGCCTTCAGGTCGGGTGAGGCGAGCCGCTCCTGCAGTTGCGCGTCGGTGACGATGCGCGTGAGGCCATCCGAGCACAGGAGGAAGCGATCACCCGGCCGCAGGTCGTCGCGGAACACGTCGACGATCACGCGTTCGGCCACGCCCACCGCACGCGTGATCGCATGGGCTTCCTGCCGGCCGGTCACCGGGTCGGCCTCGGCCACGCTGTGGTCGTCGGTGAGGCGCTCCAGCAGGCCGTCGCGCCATCGATAGACCCGGCTGTCGCCCGCCCAGAGCACGGCGCACCGCGCACCGCGCACCAGCAACGCCACGACGGTACTGCCGCAGCGATCGGTGAGGATGGCGCGAGCCGCGCCACGGTAGAGGTGCGCGTTCACCTGCTCGATGCGCGCGAGCGCGTCCTCGACCATCTGATCGAGATCGGACGCCGGACCGAGGTCGGCAAGCGCGTCACACACTTCGCGACTCGCGACTTCGCCGTGGCGATGCCCGCCGAGTCCATCGGCCACCACCCAGAGCCCCAGCTCCGGACGTTCGACGAAGGCATCCTGGTTGATGCTCCGGACGCGCCCCACGTCCGTCGCAGCCGCCGACCGTACGGGCAGTGGTGCGACGTCGAGCAGCGGCGCGGTCTCCGCCAGTCCGGAGCGCACCACGCTGGCCGGCACGGCGCGCCAGCGGTGCTTGCGCCAGTCGCCGTCGAGGAAGGCGCCAAACGTGGACGGCGGCGGCAGGCCGGCCCCCACCAGGCAACTCGCATCCACGTTCGCCGACCCGTCGGTCCACCACATCACGAGTGGTTCGAAGGCCGACGCCATCTGCCACGCCAGCAACTGGTCCATCACCGGCGACAGCTGTCCGGCCGATTCGATCGGCACCTGCCAGTTGCCACCGCCCTGCAGGAGCGTCGCGGCGGAGGGATCCAGGAGGACCTCCCCCGGCAGGTCGAGGCGGGCGAACTCGGCGCCGAGGTCGTTCACGCGCGCATCGAACCGATCGAAGTCCACGTCCTCCATGGCGAGCGTCTCCACGAGCAGCCGCTCGGCGGTCGAGAAGAAGGAGGGGGCCTGCATGGCCACGGTCACGATCGGGATGTCGGAGGGCAGTTGTGCGACGACGGTGAGCGGGAAGTAGCGGCCGACACGGTCGATGCTCGGCACGAGCACACCGGCCAGCGGCGCAGGTCCACAGGCGCCAGCCGCGCACACGAAGCGCCATGCCGGGCTCGTGAGGTACACGTCCAGCCAGCGGTCGCCGAGCGCGGCCTGGCTCGCCGCCATGCCCGCCTGCAGCCAGCCGTCCCAACCCGCGACGAACGCATCGCTGGTGCGCCGCCGCAGGAAGTCGCCGTGCGTCGGCAACTTGCCGTAGAAGCCGACGTCCACGGCACTCACGACCCGCAACCGAATCCCTGCCATTCGCGCCTCGCGAACGGGTTGTCCAGGCTCGCCGACTCGAGGACCACGTGCGCCTCGTGCCCCCTCCGTCCGCGGAACGTCAGCATCGTCCGCGTCTCGCTGTCGTGCCGCGGCTGGCCAGCGTCGATGAGCCTGAACAGCGCCCATGGGCCGTAGAAGTCATGCCCGGAACGGATGCCCGATCTGTCGTGGAACTCCGCCGACGCACTGCCGGCGTTCTGGCCGGGCCACGTGCCGGCCGCCACGCCGCCGCGACGGTCCTCGAACTTCTGCCCGTCGATGTCGAGGGCGAAGCGAGTCGTGTCGGCATCGACGTAGGTGATGGCCACACCGAACCGCAGCGCGGGCTGTGGGCTGCCGGCCTCGAAGAACGCGTCGCGCACGCGGCGCGCCTCCTCGAAAAGCGAGAGCATGCCGGGGTGCGGCGGAGCCGTCCCCGCGCGCCACTGCCACGGCCGCGTGGACGTATCGACCCGCGGCTCGAGGCGCTCGGTGAAGAATTGGTCGAACACGCCGCCCGGGCCGAAGAGCCGTGCGAACTCGGCGATCGGCATCTCGTTGCGACTCCCTCGGGCGAAGGGATAGCGACCGGCGATGAGCTGCTCGCACGGCGCGAGCACCTCCTGCCGGTAGGCCGTGGCAAGCGCGTCGACCGACGCGGCATCGACGGCCACCCTGGCGCGGCTGCCGATTTGCGCGATGAGCTCTCCTACCGGAGTCGGCAGGTCTTTTGACTGCTGGTGGAGCTGCGTGAAGAGGCTTTTCAGCTGCGGATCGCCTTGGGCGACCTCGATCGGCTTCTGTCCATACGCCGACCCGAACCCGCGCAACTGCTGCTCCACCTCGCGGAGGCGGTTGAGCGCCGCGTCGATCGGCGTGTTGCCCGGCTCGCCCTCGACCAGACGATGGATGTCCTGAAAACGCGCCGTGACGCGCGCTCCCGGTGTAGCCGATGCGGGCGCCGGTGCCCCCTTGGACAGCATCGTCGACAGCCGATCGGCAACCGAGCGGCCTCTTGCGAGGATGCCGCCTTCCTTGGCATCGGCAGCGGCAGGCCGAACCAGGCGCGTGTTCTCGGTGATGACGATGAGGAGGTTGCGCAGCGGAGACGAAGGACCGCTCAACAGCTCGAGCAGATCGGCCATGCCATCCACGGTCGACGGCGTGACGATGACGAGATCGTTCAGCACGCCTTCCCACGCCTCGATGTACTTGGTCTGGTAGATGTTGGTGAGCTCGCTCTGGAGCCGCGCCCGGTTGCCCAGGTCGCTCCCGAGATCGCAGACCCAGGTGTCCTCGGCGAAGTCATCGACGAGAGTCGGCAGGTCGTCGCCGGTGATCGTCTCGAAGGCCGGGCGGCTGAAGAGACTCGGCACCGGCTCGGCAAGACTGACGCCGCTCTTGCGCCTGATCACCTGCGATGCCGCGACGCCGCCCGCGACGTCGAGTCGTACGCCCTGCGAGTCGTTGATGGCGTAGGTCTCGCGCAGCCAGGTGTACATGATGCTGGCGAGCGAAGCCCGTCGGACGGTGTTGCAGGCCTGCGCGACGAGCGCCGGATCGGTGGCAACGGGGGGCAACTGGTCACCGATGTCCAGCAGTGTCTGGAAGTGGCTGTCGAGCGAAGCGCGGGCCGCATCGGGCACGCCGTTGGCCGCGCCCCATTCCTGCTTCACGAGCGACTGCAGAAGCTCTTCGTTCACGTGCTCGGGGGCACCGAGCATCAGGTACGCCTTCAGGTACTCGTAGAGCCACTCGGGTTCACCGGCGTGCTGGACGAGCCGCTGCTTCAGGCGCGAGGCCACGAACGGCAGGAGCGACGACACGAGTTCGTTCTCGTACGCGTCGCGCGCGGCATTGCGGATCGATCGCCCCTGGTACAGGCCCCAGCGCATGCCC
>JAEYZV010000123.1 GCA_023427865.1 Acidobacteriota bacterium | reverse complement strand
CGTCTCGCGGCCGTCCAGCGCGGTCACGTGTGTGCCGTCCCAATGGAGCAGCAACGCGCCGCCGCCGATACCGCTCGATTGCGGCTCCACGAGCGTGAGCACCATCTGCACGGCGATGGCGGCGTCGATGGCCGACCCGCCGGCCCTCAGCATCTCGGCGCCGGCGGCGGTCGCGAGCGGGTTGGCGGCGGCCACCATCCACGTCGAGGAGGACCAGCCCGGCTTGTCGGTCCAGCCGCTCGGCGCTTCCGGCGCCGCGGGCGCCTGCGCCACGGGCGCGCGGCCCACGTCTCGCGCACAGGCGGCGACGAGCGCGATGGCGGCGAGAGCGAAGGCGAGCGATCGACGCATGCGCGGGAGCATACGTCGTGAAGGAGGAAGGAGGAAGGAGGAAGGAAGGAGTAAGGAGTAAGGAGGGAGGAGGGAGGAAAGAAGGCGAGAAGGACGTCTCAGGAGCTGCAGGAGAGCATGCTGCAGCCGGCGCGGTGGCGCGCCCACTCGGGGCGTCGCTGCGCGAGGTCGTCCTCGCCGGGCTGGTCGTCGTACGGGCGGGCGAGCACGCGGAGCAGCCGCTCGATCACCGACGTATCGCCCAGGGCGGCCGCATCGATGGCCTGCTGCGCGAGGTAGTTGCGCAGCACGTACTTCGGGTTGGCGCCATGCATGCGCGCGACGCGCTGCTCGTCGGAATGCCCTTCGGCCTCGACTCGCGCCGCATAATCCCGCAACCACGCCAGCACCCGACTCCGGTGGGGGCCGGCAAGGGCGCCTTCGTCGTAGAACGCGATGCGCAGCGGCGACAGCCAGGCCTCCTCGTCGGCCGGATCGGCGTGCACCGGCACGTGCGCGAGGTTGCGGAAGAACAGCGTCATGTCCGTTTCCGTCGCCTCGAGCAGGCCGAACAGACCGACGAGCAGTGCATCCGCGCCGTCGGTATCGAGCACGTCGAGTCCCAGCTTGTCGCGCAGCATCGCGCCGTATGTCGCATCGAACGTATCGCGGTAGATCGCGAGCCCGGCATCGAGGTCTTCCGGCGTGTCGACGAGTGGCGACAGCGCCTCCCCGAAGCGCGCGAGGTTCCAGAGCGCGACCGCCGGCTGCTGGCCGAACCGGTACCGCCGCGTGCCTGCGTCGGTCGTGTTCGGCGTCCACGTCGGGTCGTAGCCCTCGAGCCATCCGTACGGGCCGTAGTCGATCGTCAGGCCGAGGATCGACATGTTGTCGGTGTTGAGCACGCCGTGCACGAAGCCCACGCGCATCCAGTGCGCAGCGAGCACCGCGGTGCGCCGGCACACCTCCTCGAAGAGTGCGAGGTACGTTGCGCTCGACGGTTGGCCGAGGCCCGGATAATGGGTGGTGATCACGTAGTCGGCGAGCCGGCGGAGCAGGTCGATCTCACCGTGCGTGGCGTGGATCTCGAAGTTGCCGAAGCGCACGAACGACGGGGCGACGCGGCACACGATCGCGCCCGGCTCGGCCTCCGGACGCCCGTCGTAGAACATGTCGCGGACCACCGGTTCGCCGGTCGCGACCAGGCTCAGGGCTCTCGTCGTGGGCACGCCCAGGAAATGCATCGCCTCCGAGCACAGGAACTCGCGTACCGACGACCGCAGCACGGCGCGGCCATCGGCCGAGCGCGAGTACGGCGTCCGGCCCGCGCCTTTCAGCTGCAGGTCCCATGACGTGCCGTCGGGTGCGAGCAGTTCACCGAGCGTGATCGCGCGCCCGTCGCCGAGCTGATCCGCCCAATGCCCGAACTGATGGCCTCCATACCTGGCCGCGTACGGACGCATGCCGGCGACGAGCCGGTTGCCGGCGAGGACGTCGGCCGCCGGGCCGGGGCCGAGCGGCGGTCGCGCAAGACCGAGCCGCTCGCCCATCGCCTCCGACCAGGCGATGAGCGACGGTGCCCGCACCGGCGTCGGCACGACGCGCGAGTAGCTCGCGCCAGGCACGCGTCGCGGCACGTTCGATTCGCTCGGATCACCGGGAAGGGATCGCACGAACGTGTCGGCGAACGCGAGGGCGTCGAGGTCGGTCAGCGTCATGCGTCGATCAGCGATCGGTCCCGCGTCCGGTCTTCTGCTGTAGCGCATCGATGCGCCTGGACGCCTCCGCCTTGGTGAGATCGCCCGGCGGCTGCTCGCCGGCTTCCTGCGACAGCGTGGTCAGGTAGGACCGCTGCGCGTCGGTCATCGGCTCGTCGCCCGTCGTCCAGTCGTCCGGATCCTTCTGGAGGTTGGACGGCCGTCCGGGCGCGTGCCCGGCGGCCTCGTCCTGCGACGCGCCGCGCGGCAGCGTCTCGCGTTCGTCCCCGGTGCCGCCCATGGCCTCGATGTTCTCGTGGATGTCTCCCGCCTGGTCCCGGTCACCCGCGGGTCTGCTGTTGAAAGGGTCTGCCATGCCCGTGAACCCCTGCACGGAACGTTCCGAGGGAATTGCAGAATTTCAGAATTGCAGAATTTCAGAATGTCACCACCTCTTGGAGGCCTCGACGGTTGGCGGTGGTGATGAAATTTTGAAATTCTGCGATTCTCCAATTCTCCAGTTCACCACGCGTGATAGTGCCCGTCGCGGTGCGCCACCTCGACCTCGCGGCCGAACAGCGCGCTCAACGTCGGCGACGTCAGCAGGTCCTCCGGGGGGCCGTCTCCCGCGATGCGACCGTCCTTCAGCAACACCACCCGGGTGATCTCGGGGACGATGTCGGCAAGGTCGTGGGTGACGAGCACCAGGCTGGTCCCTCGCTGCGCCAGCGCCCGCATCGTGGCGCGCACCTCGTGCGCCGCGCCGAGGTCGAGGCTCGACATCGGCTCATCGAGGATCAAGGCGCGGGGTTCGTGAATCAGCGCACGCCCGATGAGCACGCGCCGCGCCTCGCCCGAGGACATCCGGGTCATCTGGCGGTCGTCGAGGTGCGTCAGCCCCAGCCACGCCAGAACCTCGTCCACCTTCGCGTGCATCTGCGCGTCCGGCTCGTGGTGGGGCCACAGGCCGATGCTGCCGAAGAAGCCCGACAGGAGCAGTTCGCGGGCCGTGATGCGACGCGTACACGTGGCAAGGAGGTCGTTGGAGACGATGCCGATCGCGGCGCGGAGATCCCAGAGCGTCCAGCGGTCCTGCCCGAGCACGGTCACCCTGGTCTCCGGGTGATGCACGGGGTGCAGTTCCCGCGTCACGACCTTCAGCAGCGTGCTCTTGCCCGACCCGTTCGGCCCGAGCACGGCGACGTGCTGGTCTGCAGGAATGACGAGCGAGAAGTCGTCGAGTACGCGGGTGCGGTCGCGGATGATCGTGACGTGCGAGAAGGCGAGGAGGGCATCGGGCATCTGTCGGCAGCATGGTAGCCGGTGTGGGTCTCCACACGGCCGAGCCCGTCGCGGATCCGGACAGGCTCGTGTGTAGCGGTTATCGCCGAACGGTGTAGCGAACAGCTACCACGAGGAACGATTCACCCTCACGCAAACCGCGGGAATTTACCCGCGCGGGGCTGGGGCCGGCGCAAAGCCACGCTCTTGCGTACCGCTGCCAGTGGGCACGTCACGTGCATCGAGCGCACGCATGACGACGTCCGGTCCAGCACGCTCGGCGCTCCTCCCGGTGGTGACGCGCGCAGTCGCAGGCGTCGGTGTCGTCATTGCCGTGTCCTTCCTCGCACTGCCGCCGGCACACGCGCAATCGGAGGCCACGCCCCAGGTCGAGTCGCTGCCGTTCCGCGTCGATCCGCCGCTGCGCAGTTACGTCGCCATCCGTCGACTCGAGTCCGAGAACGAGCGCCACAACAAGGAAGCCTGGCTCGTGGCCCGCACGGAACTGCGGCCCGACGGCTCGTTCCACTACGAGGTGCTCGAGGAGGGCGGGTCCGAGTTCATCCGCCGAAAGGTCCTGCACGAGGCGCTGGAGAAGGAGCAGGCCGTGCACCGGGAAGGGCGTACACGGAAATCGGGACTGACCCGCGCCAACTACGAGTTCTCGCCGCCGGTCGAAGCCGACGGTCTCGTGCGCGTGGGGCTGGTCCCTCGCCGCAAGGACGACATGCTCGTGAAGGGCACGCTCGTCACGGCGCCGGACGGCGAGATCCTGCGCATCGAGGGCGAACTCGTGAAACGTCCGTCGTTCTGGACGCGGTCGGTCCGCATCGTCCGGCAGTACGACCGGATCGACGGCGCGCACGTGCCGGTGAGCCTCGACACGGTGGCGCAGGTCCGCTTCGCGGGCACGTCCACCATGCGCATCCGCTACGAGTACCTCGAGATCAACGGCAAGCCCGTGTCCGGGCAACCCGTCGTCAATCTCACCCGCTCATCGTCGGGCTCGCGCGCCGTCGTGGCTCCACGCTGAGACTGCGCGCGCTCCCGGTCTCTGATCCCGCCGATTGGCGCGCGGTCTCGACCGGATATACTGTGCGGGCTCGACGAGAGCCAAGGGTGCAGTAGCCGTTTCGCTGCAGGAATCGGATGGTCGGGCCGCCATCCTCATGGTCGAACAGGAACCAGGAGGATCCCATCGCCGGCCCAATCGTCAGCCCATCCGTGTCATCGCCCACGTCGCAACCGTCGAAACCATCGTCACGTCAGCGTTGGACCGATGAGGTCGTCAGGCCGCATCCACGACGTGCTTCGCGCTCACCGATGACCCGGAGCGAGGTCACCGGCACTCTCGGCGCCGTGCCGATGAGCCCCGCGCCGACGCAGGCCGCGTCCGCGGTCGAGGTGCAGCCGTGCTGATCGTCCTGCTCCTGGCGTTTCTCGTCGCATCGGCTTCCGGACCGGTACTGCGTCGCGTTGCGCCGTACGGCGGCTGGCTGGCCGGCATCGTGCCCGCCGGCCTGTTCACGTACTTCCTGAATGCCGGACGCGGCCTGCCTGCGGACGGAGCACTCGTCGAGCGCGCGCAATGGATCCCGAGCCTCGGCGTGTCGATGTCGCTGCGGCTCGACGGATTTTCGTGGCTGTTCGTACTGATCATCACGGGAGTGGGAACGCTCGTGACGATCTATGCCGGGTCGTACTTCGGAGCGGCCGCCGCCCTGAGCGCGCGCTTCCTGCGCCTGATCCTGCTCTTCATGTGCATGATGCTCGGCGCCGTCCTCGCCGACGACCTCATTGCCATGTTCGTGTTCTGGGAAGGGACGAGCATTCTCTCCTTCCTGCTCATCGGATTCCATTCAGAGCGTGTCGAGGCGAGGAAGGCCGCGCTGCAGTCGCTGCTGGTCACCGCAGGCGGCGGACTCGCCTTGTTTGCGGGCTTCCTGTTGATCGGCATGGAGGTCGGCACCTTCTCGCTGTCGGGCGTCACGGCGCAGGCGTCACGGCTGACCGACAGCCCGTTCGCCGTTCCGGCGATGGTGCTCGTGGCGATCGGCGCGTTCACCAAGTCGGCGCAGTTCCCGTTCCATTTCTGGCTGCCTGCGGCAATGGAGGCTCCGACGCCGGCCTCCGCGTACCTGCATTCGGCGACGATGGTGAAGCTGGGGGTGTACGTCCTGGCGCGCTTCGATCCCGTCTTCGCAGCCATGCCGGCGTTCGGCTCGACGCTCGTGGCCGTGGGGTCGATCACGATGCTCGTGGCCACGGTGCGCGCGCTCATGTCGGACGGCTACAAGGCCGTGCTCGCGCAGTCGACCGTGGCCTCGCTCGGGCTGCTGGTCGTCCTGATCGGGCTGGACGGCGAGTTGGCCGCAACGGCCACGGTGTCGTTCATCCTCGCGCATGCCCTGTACAAAGCCGCGCTGTTCTTCTGTGCGGGCACCGTGATTCACGCCACGCACGAGGGCCGCCTGAGTCACCTGAACGGGCTCGGCCGGGTGCTGCCCGGCACGGCCGTGGCCGCGGCACTCGCCGCCATCGCCATGGCGGGACTGCCACCGACGTTTGCGTTCATCGGCAAGGAGACCGTTCTCGACGCACACCTGCACTCCGCTGGCGTCCCCGGCCTGCTGGTCGTCATGATCGCCAGCGCCGCATTCGTCGGCATCGCCATCGTTGCAGGCATCAAGCCGTTCTTCCCGACCGCCTCCGCGGTGCCTTCGAGCGGACACGCCGAACTTCCGGGGCTCGTTCTGGCGCCTCTCGTGCTCGGCATCCTCGGCGTGACCTTCGGTCTCATGCCAGGCCTGACGATCGACCGGCTCGTCGATGCGGCGACGAGCGCGCTCGTCGGCCGCCCGCACGATGTCTCGCTTGCGCTGTGGCACGGGCTGACTCCCGCGCTGGCCGCGAGTCTTGTCGTTGTGAGCGGCGGCCTCGTGCTCGCGAGGTACTGGCGCGCCATCGATGCGCGCCTCTCGGCGCTGCCGCTGCTCGGCGGGTTGCTCGGCGACGCCGGCTACCAGCGGACGTACGACGGCATCCTCATGCTGGCGGGCCGCTCGACCCGGCTCCTCCAGAATGGCGACCAGCACCGGTACTCCGTCACGGTGCTCTGGTTCGTCGTGGCCGTCGTCGCCGTCGCGCTCATCGCCAGCGGCGACGTCATCCGGTTCGATCTGGCCAGCGGTGTGCCTGATCTCCGTTCCGGCGTCGTCCTGGCGCTGATGGCGGCGGGAGCGCGCGCGGCAACGCAGGCCCGGTCGCTGCTGATGACGGTGATCTCGATCGGCGTGGTCGGGTTCGGCTCGGCGCTGATCTACCTGATGAACGGCGCGCCCGATCTGGCGCTGACCCAGTTCTCCGTCGAAGTGCTCGTTGTCGTGATCCTCACCGCGCTGCTCCTCCGTGTGCCGCCGTCGCGCCCCACACGGACGCGCGGCGAGTGGAGGCGCGACGTCGTGCTCAGCGTGGCGGTCGGCGCACTCGTCTTCGTGGCCCTGGCGACGATGGTGACGGCGCCGCTCGATCAGCGGCTGACGGAGTACTTTGCCAACACCAGTTACACGGAGGCACACGGGCGCAACGTGGTGAACGTGATCATCGTGGACTACCGCGGCGTGGACACGCTAGGCGAGATCTCGGTCGTCGCGTTCGCCACCACCGCGGTGTGGGGTCTCCTGCGGCGCCGGCGCGCTGCCCCGGGGCGCTGATCATGCAGTCGATCATCTTCTCGGCCGTGTCCCGGATCCTGTTCGCCGTGATGCTCGCCGTGTCGCTGTACATCTTCTATCGCGGTCACAACGAGCCTGGGGGCGGGTTCGTCGGCGGGCTCGTCGCGGCCTCCGGCTTCGCCATCATCGCGTTGGCCAATGGCGTCGGCACGGCGCGGCGCTGGCTGGTGCTCGACCCGACGGTGCTGCTCGGCGTCGGCGTCCTCTTTGCGCTCGGCAGCGGCCTGCCGGGGCTTCTACTGGACGGGTCGTTCCTGACGCACCAATGGGCGACCATCGGCGGACTCCACATCGGTACTCCGGTGGCCTTCGACCTCGGCGTCTATCTCGTCGTCCTCGGTGGCGTCCTGTCGCTCGTCATCCGCTTCTACGAGGGCCACTGACCATGCACGTCTTCTACGCCTTCGTCATCGCACTCATCGTGGCGTGTGGTGTGCAGCTCATGCTGTCGCGGCACATCGTCAGGACGCTGCTGGGCATCACCCTGATCTCGGCAGCCGTGAACCTGATCATCTTCTACGCCGGACGCATCGGCCCGGACGCGCCGCCGGTCATCGCCGTGGGTGAGACGACGTTGCCGGCCACCGCTGCCAATCCGCTGCCGCAGGCTCTCATCCTGACCGCCATCGTCATCGGGTTCGCGCTGACGGCGTTCGGTGCGGCGCTCGCACTCCAGACCTTCCGCTCCATCGGGACTCTCGACGGCCGCCGGATCGACGATGCGGAGCGGCTGGGGTCGCCGTTCGAGGACGACCGGGCGTCATGATCGCGTTCCTGGTCGCGCACGCCATCCTGTGGCCCGTGCTGGTGCCGATTGGCGCAGTGGGGGTGACGGCGTGCCTGTGGAATCATCGCACCGCACAGCGGACGGCGTCGTGGATCGCCGTCGTGCTGATGCTCGCTTCGTCGCTGCTCCTGCTGGATGTGGTGCTCGACCGCGGCGTACAGGTGGCCAGGTTCGGGGGATGGCCCGCCCCGTTCGGCGTCGTGTTCGCGGCCGATCGGCTCGGTGCGGCCATGGTCGCCATCACCGGTCTTCTGGGATTCGTCACGCTGCTGTTTGGCACAGCCGACATCCGGCGCCGGCAGGAGCGCGCCGGGTACCACCTGCTCCTGCAGGGGCTGCTGGCCGGCGTGAACGGCGCCTTCCTGACGGGCGACATCTTCAACCTGTACGTCTGGTTCGAAGTCATGCTCATCACCGCGATGGGCCTGCTGGTGATCGGCCGCACGCGTTCGCAACTCGACGGCACCTTCAAGTACGCCGTCCTCAATCTGCTCTCGACGCTGTTGTTCCTGACCGGCGTGGCCGTGCTGTATGGGTCGACGGGCACGCTCAACATGGCGGACCTTGCGACCGTGGTGCCGACGCTGGGCGCGTCACCGAGTCTGACGATTGCGGCGGCCTTGCTGCTGTGTGGGTTCGGCATCAAGGCCGGGTACTTTCCGTTGTTCTTCTGGTTGCCGGCGTCGTACCACACCGGCCCGATCGCGATTGCCGCCATCTTCGCGGGGCTGCTGACGAAAGTGGGCGTGTACGCCAGCTTCCGCGTGTTCACGCTGATCTTCCCCATCGACGACATCGGCCTGCGTGGGCTGGTGATGGTGCTGGCCGCGTGCACGATGCTCTTCGGCGTGTTCGGCGCGATGGTGCAGTGGGACGTGCGGCGGATCCTGGCGTTCCACATCGTCAGCCAGATCGGCTACATGCTCATGGGCCTCGCGATCGCCACGCCGGCCGCGCTCGGTGGCGCCATCTTCTACGTCGTGCACCACATCATCGTGAAGGCGAACCTGTTCCTGGTCGCAGGCGCGATGCACCGCGCCTCCGGCACCTACGACGTGCGCAAGGCTGGAGGGCTGATGGCTGCGAGCCCCATCCTGACTGCGCTCTTCCTGGTCCCGGCCATGTCGCTCGCGGGTGTGCCACCCTTCTCGGGCTTCTGGGCGAAGCTGCTCGTCATCGACGCGAGCTTCCGGCACGGCGACATGTGGCTGGCGGGAGTGGCGCTGTTCGTGGGCCTCATGACCCTCTTCTCGATGAGCAAGATCTGGATCGAAGCGTTCTGGCGCCCGCCCGCGCGGCCGACCGTCGCGCGACGCGTACCCGCCCCCATGGTCGCAGCCAGTGGACTGCTCGCCATCGTGACCATCGGCATCAGCGTCTGGCCGGAGCCGCTCATCGCCTACGCCAACGATGCAGCGCGGACACTTGCCGACCCACGTCAGTACATCGCGGCAGTGCTCCACGTGCCGCGGGACGGAGCACGATGATGGCCCCCGTGCGCCTGGCGAGATGGGTGGCCGAGGCGGTCGTCCTCGGTGCGGTGTTCCTGTACGAACTCGGCCTCTCGTCGTACACGGTCGCGAGGGCGGCGTTTGCCCGCAAGCCGCGGATCGCGTCGGCCATCGTCGCCGTGCCGATAGAACTGCGTACCGACCTCGGCATCGCCCTGCTGGCCAACCTCGTGACGCTGACCCCCGGAACCTGTTCGCTGCACGTCAGCGACGACCGGCGGACGTTGTACGTGCATGCGCTCGACGTCGACTCTCCCGAGGCCACGATCATGGGCATCAAGCGTGCCTTCGAGCGGCGGATAGCGAGGCTCGAGCGATGATCGACACGGTCAACGGCTTGTTCACGCTGGTGCTGATGCTCCCCCTCACATTGGCGGTGTGGCGGATGATCGCGGGTCCCACGTTTGCCGATCGCATCGTCGCCATCGACATGCTCACCGGGTTGGCTGTTGCCGTGGCGGCGCTGACGGCTGCGCTCACGGCGCGCAGGGAGTTCCTCGATGTCGCCTTCGGCGTTGCGCTGATCAGTTTCGTGGGCACGTGCGCCTTCGCCGCCTTCGTCGAACGGAAAGGCCGGGACAGCCGATGATCGCCTGGCTCGCCGTGCTGCTGAAGGCCGTCGGCGTCGTGTTCCTCGTTGCCGCCGCCGTCGGCGTGGTCCGCTTCACGGATCCTCTCCAACGGATGCATGCGTCGACGAAGGCAGGCACGGTGGGGGCAGGATTCGTCCTGCTCGGCGTGTGGATCGAGATGGGCTCGTGGGAGGCAGGGATGATGTGCGCCGGCACCATCGCGTTCCTGCTGCTCACGATTCCCATCGCCGGTCACCTGCTGGGGCGCGCCACCTACGTGTCCGGGGCACGACTCGAGGGGGTGACGGGGCGGGACGCGCTGCACGGGGTTCTCGAACGCAGCACGACGACCCTCGACGACCGGCTCGCGGCTGCCCGGGACGGCAACGCTCCCGGACGGCACGCCAGCAACTGACCGTCAGCGCTTCCGCTGGCAACGGCTTCACGATCCTGTCTGGCTCACGGGCGCTGACGCGATCACGCTGCAGCCCATCGCGCCGAGCGCCATGGTTCCAGCCGGAGGAACACGAGGACGGTCATGACCTCGAGTCTGCCGATCCACATCTGCAGGGTGAGGACGACCTTGCTGATGGGGTGCAACGACGCGAAACTCGCCATCGGGCCCACGTCGCCGAACCCGGGGCCGATGTTCCCGAGGCAGGCGATCGTTGCCGTGATGCCAGTGAGGAGGTCGGCGCCGAGCGCGGCCGGCCAGCTGACGCCGGAACAGGGCGTAAACACCGGTCACGACCGATGCGGGGCCAGTGCGCCGCGACGATCTCGGTCAATGGCCAGTCGTGCGGAACTCGTCCAGCCAGCCCACCACAGTCGTGACTTCACGCCCTTGCGTCCGGTTCAGGGGGCGTACCACCACGAGCGTGCGGCCATCGGGGTGGCCGTCGTAGTCGTCGTACAGCGGCGGCAGGAACGGGTCCACCACGATTCGGCTCTTCACGACTTTGACCCCGGTCGTCTTGTCCAGACGCGCAGCCATCAGGCGCGGACCGCTTCGATAGTAGATGTCGTTCCCGTCGGCCGCCCACGACGGGTCCGTGCCCTCCGCGATCAGCCACTGCGTGCGCCCTTCGGGGAAGGGTGTGACATACACCTCGAACCGGCCCGACTCGAGCGCGTAATAGGCCAGCCACTTGCCATCGCGCGACAGCCGCCCACCCCACGTATTGCCGGGGCCGACGACCGTCCACGACTGCGCGTCGCGGTGAGCCATGATCGACGATGACTGGACTCCCTTCAGCATCAAGCCGTAGAGCAGGGTCGAGCGGTCCGGTGTCCAGCCGACCAGCCAGTGAAAGGTTTCGAGCGGCAGGAGCCACGTACTGCCGGCGCCGCCGGTCACGCGCGTCGTGTAGATCCCCTGTTGCTCACCGAGATGCGAGTAGCTGATGGTGCCGCTGTCGATCCAGACGGGCGCTCGCCCTCCGCGCGATGTCAGGCGCGAGGCCGTACCCGTGCGCAGATCGTGCAACCACAGGTCCGCCGCTTCATCGTCGCTGCGCCTGGCAGCGACCACCACGGACCGACCGTCGGGCGAGAACCTCGGGTTCTCCAGCGAGCGTTGCGGCTGGCCGACGACACGCTCCTCCCCGTCGGCGCCGACGAGAACCAGTTCGTACGCGTCCGGAGCCGGCACGTAGACGAGCACGCCGTTGCGCGAAATGGCGTAATGGCGACCACCTCCACTCCCCGGCAATTCCACGGCCACCCGTTCTGTGACCGCTATCGGCGCACCGACAACGCCGTCCTCCATGTCGAAGGGCGCGGCGAGCAGAGTGGTGCCCCGGCTGAAGATCAGGTGCCCGTTCGAGTAGCGCGGCGCCGTGCCCGCGAGCAGCTTCGCGATAGCTCCCGTACGCCGGTCGTACACGTGAATCCCGCCTCCGTATTCGAAGAGCACGGTACGGCCGTCTGGCAGGACCTCGGGCTGCCGCCCGTATGCGTCTTCGGACAGCGGTTCGGCGAGTCCGCCCTCGGCCGGGACCACGTGCAGGCGCGATTCCGAGCCGTAGGCGAACACGATATGGTCATCGGGTCCCCAACTCGCTCCGGACGGAAACCCGGGTGCAGCTGCAACATCGACAGGTGCGCCGCCCGCCGCCGGGATGCGCTTCAGTCGACCGTAGGCGAAGAACCCGATCCATCTGCCGTCCCAGGAGAAGAACGGGCAAAGGCCGCCTTCGGTGCCAGCGATCGGCGCCGGATCGAGGCGGTCGAGCGGCCGGCGATACAACCGCTGACCGTCCTTGTCACTTGCGGCGATGACGATGGTCCGGCCATCGGGCGACACCGCCACCGAGGACGTGTGAGAGGGTCCCCGGGTCACACTCACACCCGGCGGCAACATCGTCGACAGCCGAATGGGTGCCGAGGGCTCTGAGTTGCCATCGGGCCGCCTCAGGGCGTTACCTGCGAGGAACGCCGCCACGACGGCTAGAGCGGCAACGCTTGCCATCACCAACGACGCCGCAGATCGACGATGCCCCTGTGCCGGCGCGGACAGGGTCCGCGATGCTTCAGCGGTCGCCGTGGGCGCAGCGAGTGCTTCGTCGATCTCGAGGCGCGCATCCGCCATGTCCCGCAGGCGCTTCCGGACGTCCTTCTGCAGGCAGCGGCGGAGTAACCGTCGAACGGAGCCGTCCACCTGAGCGGGCAGTACTTCGAAATCGGGCTCGCGGCCGAGCACGCCGGCAATCGCATCGGATGCCGTCGCACCGTCGAAGGCGCGTCGGCCCGTCAGCATTTCGTAGAGCACGCAGCCGAAGGCCCACACGTCCGTCCGACGATCCACCTCGGCGCCACGCGCCTGCTCCGGACTCATGTACCTCGCGGTGCCGACGATGCCCGCGGCGCCAGTACCGGTGCTGGTCACCGTCGTTGCGACGCCACGGTCGTCCGTGAACGTCTTGGCCAGGCCGAAATCCAGCACCTTCACCGTCCCGTCCGGGCGGATCATCACGTTTCCGGGCTTGAGATCCCTGTGGACGATGCCACGCTCGTGCGCCGCTTCCAGCGCCAGGGCAACCTGCCTCGCGATGCGCAACGCCTCGTCGATGGGAAGTCCCGCTGGGCCGGCTCGTTCGAGGAGAGTGGCAAGCGACTCGCCCTCGATCAATTCCATGACGAGTACGTGCACATCGCGCCACGCCTCGATGCCATGGAGCGTAGCGATATTGGGATGATTCAGCGCTGCCAGAGCCCGGGCCTCGCGCTCGAACCGGGCACGCGCATGATCGTCGAGGCGATCATCCCGCAGCACCTTGAGCGCGACATCGCGGGACAGACGGATGTCGCGCGCGCGATACACCTCGCCCTGACCGCCTCCGTCGAGGAGCGCGACGACCTCATACGACCGTATGCGATCTCCGCTGGTCAGCGTCATGCGATCAGCGATGCCGGGACATCGTCAGTTCCGGTCGGGCGGTGTGCGTTCGGTCGAGAGGGCCGTACCGCCTGCCGTCGGTGACGCCGTCCCGCTCGTTCAGGCGCAGCCGTCCACATGAGGCTGCAGCCTCATGCAATCACCCGACCACGGCACGTTTGCCACGATTCTACACGCGGTCGCCGCACCGCTCGTTCGAGGGATGCGGCGGCCAGGCACGCCGCAACGAAGGCCAGCATGCACGGCATGCTGCTGCTTACCTGTTCACCGGAGCCCGCTCCCAAGCGGCGCGTGGTACCCTGCCGAACGCCAAGCCGGAGCACCGAGGTCCGACGTCGACGGCTGAAGGACGAACGTCGAAGGCCGAATGACGAAGGCCGAGGACGACGAACGACCACGACCGAGCGTCGACACGTAGCGTCGCCCCTCGGGCGACGGTCACCCGCAGGAGCGCACGATCGCATGTCTCGCACGAAGGAGTCCCCCACGCGGCGTCGGATCCTGCAGTCGGTCACCGCGCTGGCTGGACTGGCCGCGCTCCCTTCGTCACGGGCCTCGCGGGCGCAGCCTGCTCCGCTCCCGTCCGCGCCGCTGCGCCTTGCCATCGTCGGTCTCGTCCACGGCCACGTCCGCGGGCACATGAACGCGATGGGCAAGCGGACCGACATCGAACTGGTCGGCGTACAGGAGCCGGACGCGACGCTCCGTGAACGCTTCGGCGCGCGTCACGGCATCGAGGCGAGCCGGTTGTTCGCCGACCTCGAGCAGTTGCTGGCCACGCGGAAGCCGGAGGCGCTCGTCGTCTACACCAATACCTTCGATCACCTGAAGGTGATCGAGACGGCCGCCGCGCACGGCGTCCACGTGATGGTGGAGAAGCCGCTCGCCGTGTCGACGGCACACGCCCACGCGATTGCCGCCGCCGCGAAGCGCAGTGGGATCCACGTGCTCGTGAACTACGAGACCACGTGGTACCGCAGCCACCGCGCCATCTGGACGCTCATGCACGAGCGGCGCACCGGCGGCCGCATCCGCAAGATCGTCGCGATGGACGGCCACCACGGGCCGAGGGAGATCGGGGTGCAGCCGGAGTTCCTCGACTGGTTGACCGACCCGGTGCGCAACGGCGGCGGCGCGTTGTACGACTTCGGCTGCTACGGGGCCAACATCGCCACCTGGCTGCTGGACGATGCCCGTCCGCTTCGCGTCACCGCAGTCACGCAGCGGCACAAGCCGGCGATCTACCCGCGCGTGGACGACGAGGCGACGATCGTCATCGAGTATCCGGAGGCGCAGGCGATCGTACAGGCGTCGTGGAACTGGCCCGACCACCGGAAGGACCTCGAGGTCTACACCGAGAGCGCCGCAGCGTGGGCCACCGGCGGCAACGCGCTGCGCACGAAGCTCCGCGGGCAGCCGATTGCCGACGCACCCGTCGAGGACTGGCCGGCGGACGAACGCGACGCGCTGAACTGCCTCACCGCGGTCGTACGCGGACGGGTCGTTCCTGGCGGTCCGACCGGGTTGGCCAACAACGTGATCGTGTCCGAGATCCTCGACGCCGCGCGCGAGTCGGCGCGCACGGGTTCGGCCGTGACGCTCGCCGCAGGATGAGCGCGAGCATCGGTTGACGCCCCCGCGGTAGGATGGGCGACGCCTCTCGGCGGAAGCGCATCTGACCCACATCCACGTCCGTCCTCCGTTCCGCGCGAGACGCATTGGCGCCACACTTGCCATCGGTGTCGCCGTGTGCCTGTGTGCGGGGACCGGGGAGGCGCCTGCCCAGGCGGGGCACGAAGCCGAGCTCAAGGCGGCCTTCGTCTCGAAGTTCCCCGGTTTCGTCGACTGGCCGGAGTCGGTGTGGCAGCGCGACACGCTCGTGTTGTGTGTCGCGGGCGATGGTCCGATCCTGCGCCACCTGCAGGCGCTCACGCGTGGCGAGCACCTGCGCGGCAAGCCCGTCGTGGTTCGCGAAATCGCCCCCGACGACGACCCTGCGGTTTGCCACGTGCTGTTCCTGCCGGCCGATGTCGTCCTCGGCCGCGACAAGCTCCTCGAACGCGTGGCTCATCAGCCGGTGCTGACGGTGAGCGACGATCCGTCGGTGCTCGATCGCGGCTGCATCATCCTCCTGCACCGGGTGGGCCGTCGGCTGCGCTTCAGCATCGACGCCAGCACCGCGCATCGCGTGGGGCTGCGTCTCAGCGCGCAGCTGCTCGGGCTGGCCGTCGACGTACGGGGAGTGGAGCGATGAGCGCCTTCGACCGCCTGCCGCTGCATCGCAAGCTCGTCGCCACAGCGCTGCTCGTGACGACGGCCGCCGTGATCGTCGCGATGGCGGGCCTGGCGGTGATGGACGTGTGGCGGTTCCGGCAATCGGCGCACGACGAAGCTCTCGGCCTTGCGCGCATCCTCGCCGGCAACCTGCGCGCGGCCATCACGTTCGGCCTGCCCGAGGAGGTGGATGCGGTGCTCGAGACGGCGCGGGCGCGAGGCGTCGTCCGGCTCGCCTGCGCCTACCTTGCCGACGGTTCGCTCTACGGGTCGTATGTGCGCGGGCCGCAGGACGCGTGCCCGTCGCAGCGGGAGGCGATCGCCGCCGCGGGCGCGATTGTCGTGTCGGCGCCAGTCACCGACAACGCGGACGACCGTCGGGTGGTGGGCACGGTGGCCCTGGTGCGCGACCTGTCGGACCTGCGCACGCGCGCGATCGTCACCGCCGTCACGGCCCTGGGCCTGTTGGGCATCACCGCCGTGCTGGCGCTCGTGCTCTCGAGCCGGCTCCAGCGCAGCATCACCGGACCGCTCTCCGAACTCGCGCGCGCGGCGCGCCTGCTCGGACGCGACGAGGCGCCAGAGCAGGTGCCCGTGCCGGCGGCGCGTGACGAAATTTCCGAGCTCGCCAGCGCGTTCAATGCGATGGTCACGCGCGTGCAGCTGGCCAATCGCACGCTTTCCGAGCGGAACGAAGCGCTGCGGGCCGAGGTGGAACAGCGCACGCAGATGCAGGCCGAACGCGAGCACCTGCTCGAGCGCGAGCAGCGGGCGAGCCGATTGAAGGACGAGTTTCTCGCCACGGTGTCGCACGAGCTCCGGACACCGCTGAACGCCATCCTCGGCTGGTCGCAGATCCTGACCGCCGCCCAGCCATCGCAGGTGCTCGAACGCGGGCTCGACAGCATCGGCCGCAACGCCCGCGCCCAGGCGCGTGTGGTGGAGGACCTGATCGACATCTCGCGCATCGTCACCGGCAAGCTGCGCCTGCAAGTGGACGCTGTGGACGTGCGGGCCGTGGTGTCGGCGGCGGCCGACGTCGTGCGGCCGATGGCGGCGGCGCGCGGCGTGCACCTGGTCGTCGAGCTGCCATTGGCGCCGTGTTCCGTGCTGGGCGACGCGTCGCGGCTGCAGCAGGTGGTGTGGAATCTCCTCAACAACGCAGTGAAGTTCACGCCACGAGAAGGTTCGGTGACCGCGACGGTGACCTGCGAGCCCCAGGACGTCGTCGTGTCGGTCGTCGACACCGGATTGGGGATCTCCCCTCAGTTCCTGCCCCACGTCTTCGAGCGCTTCCGCCAGGCCGATGGATCGCTGACGCGCGAGCAGGGAGGCCTCGGGCTGGGACTCGCCATCGTGAAGGAGGTCGTCGAACTGCACGGCGGCACGGTCACGGCGCGCAGCAATGGCCCGGGCACGGGCGCGACCTTCGAGGTGCGTCTGCCGACCAGCCGGATGGCAGCAGCGCCCGGCGGATCGTCCAGCGAGGAACCCGCGGCGCCGTCACTGGCGGGCGTTCACGTGCTCGCCGTGGACGACAACGCCGACGCGCTGGACGTCGTGGTGGCCGCGCTCACGGAGGCAGGCGCGAAGGTGAGCGTCGCGCAGGACGGCCAGCAGGCCGTTGAGCAATGGATGCAGCACCCGGCAGATGTCCTGCTCTGCGATCTGGCCATGCCGCGCATGAGCGGGTTCGAAGTACTGGCGCAGATTCGCGAGATCGATGCCCGGGCGGGCCGCTTCACGCCAGCGCTCGCCATCAGCGCGCACGCCTCCGAGGACAAGCAGACGCGGAGCCTTCGGGCAGGTTTCCTGCAACACGTGGTGAAGCCCTTCCAGCCCCGCGACCTCGTACGCCGGGTTGCCGACATCGTCGCTCGCGTATGACCCTGCGCTTCCTTCGTACCTGCCGTGTCCTGCTGCTGGCCGTGTGCGCCGTCCTCGCCGCGGGCCGCGCTGGCGCGCAGGCGCCACCGGCCGACCTTCGGACCATGTCGCTCGAGCAACTGCTCGAGGTGGAAGTGACGACGGTCATGCGGGTGCCCGGCACGCCCGAGCAGACGCCGGCCGCGGTCACCGTGATCACACGGGAGGACATCCGGCGGTCTGGCGCGACCACTCTCGTGGATGCGCTCCGCCTCGCACCAGGCGTACACGTGGCGCAGATCGATGCCAACAAGTGGGCGATTGGCATACGCGGGTTCACCGACCGGCTCTCGCGGGCGATGCTCGTGCTCATCGACGGCCGCGCCGTCTACTCGCCGCTGTTCGCCGGCACGTATTGGGAGACGCAGGACACGCTGCTCGCGGACGTCGAGCGCATCGAGGTGGTGCGTGGCCCGGGCGGGACGCTGTGGGGCGCCAACGCCGTCACGGGCATCATCAACATCGTGACGCGGCACGCCGACGCAACGCAGGGCACGTTGATCACGGCGGGAGCAGGGACCGAGCAGCGCGGCCTCGTCGGCGTGCGGCACGGCGGTCGGGCGGGCCCCGTCGCGTGGCGCGCCTACGGCAAGGGGTTCGTGCGCGACGAGGGGGCCGCCGTCCGACAGCCGGCCTTCGACGGCTGGCACATGGCGCAGGCAGGCTTCCGCACCGACTGGTCGTCCGCGGCAGGCAAGGCCGTGACGCTGCAGGGCGACATCTACCGCGGCCAGGCCGGGCAGCGCGTGCGCGTCACTCGGTACAGGCAGCCGTACCAGTCGCTCGTCGACGACGACGTGGGACTTGCCGGCGGCAACATCGTCGCCCGCTGGTCCTCGCGGACGCGCAAGGGCAGCAACATCACCGTGCAGGGTTGGTTCGACCGGACCGGGCGTGAGGAGGTGGCGTTCAGCGAGACCCGCAACACCTTCGATCTCGACCTCCAGGCCGCGCTCGCCCCCGTGGCCCGGCACCGGCTGGTGTGGGGCGCCGGGTACCGTGTGAGCACCGACCGCACGCGCGCCGAGCCGATCCGCGAGTTCGTGCCGGCAAACCGCACGACGCACCTGTTCAGCGCGTTCCTGCAGGATCAGTACGCGCTGATCCCCTCCAGGCTCGAACTCGCCGCCGGGGCGCGCGTCGAGCACAACGCCTACAGCGGCATCGAAGTGCAGCCGAGCGTGCGGCTCGTGTGGACGCCGGACGCGGCGCAGACCTTCGTCGCGTCGGTGACGCGTGCGGTGCGGACGCCGTCGCGCGTCGAGGAGGACTACTACACGGGCGCCCTGCTCGTACCACAGATCCCGCTGTTCCTCCGCCTCGAGCCCAACGACGACTTCGAGCCGGAGAAGCTCGTGGCCTACGAGGCCGGCTACCGGCTGCGCATCGGCACGCGCCTGTTCGCCACGGCCTCGGCGTTCGTCAACGACCATCGCGACCTGCTCGACGTGCGAGCGGGCACGCCATACGCCGAGGCTGGCCAAGGCGGCATGCGCCTGATCATGCCCGCGCGGTTCGTCAATGCGCTCCACGGCAACAGCCACGGCATGGAGCTCACGGGGGACGTCCGCATCACGCCGTGGTGGCGCTGGACGGGCGCCTACTCGCTGCTGCGCGTGCAGTTGACGGGCCCACCGGGATCGCAGGAGGCGCGCAACGAGCGCGGCAGCCCGCAGCACCAGGGTTCGCTGCGCTGGTCCCTCGACCTGCCGCACACCTTCGAGCTCGACGTGGTCGCCCGTGCCGTGGGCGCGCTACCGGCCGTCGCGGTGCCGTCCTACGCCGCGGCCGACGTGCGCCTCGCCTGGACGATGCACGATCGCGTCACGTTCGAGATCGCCG
Source organism: Acidobacteriota bacterium (assembly GCA_023427865.1). Taxonomy (GTDB): domain Bacteria; phylum Acidobacteriota; class Vicinamibacteria; order Vicinamibacterales; family Vicinamibacteraceae; genus Luteitalea. The sequence continues at coordinate 10,603 of JAEYZV010000123.1, read as the reverse complement.
GCCGCACCCTGCCGCAGGCCTCGCACCGGGAGTTCACCGGCGGCAACGCCGGCGACGTCGGCATCCAGCGCGGGGTCTACGCCGGCGCCACGTGGGTGTTCTGAGGTGGACGATCATCCGACGCTGCACGCCCTCGTTCTCGAGCAGGTGGAGGAGGTCGTCTTCGTGCTCGACACCGACGGCCGATGGCTGTTCCTGAATCCCGCCTGGCAGGTCCTCACCGGCCGTGACGTGACCGCGACGCTCGGCCAGCCGCTGGTCGAGGCACTCCACCCCGAGGACCGACCCGATTCGCACGCGCTCGTCAGCGCGATGGTCGCAGGCGCACGCGAGGCCTGCCGCTGCCACGTGCGGTTCACGAGGCACGATGGGGGCGTCTGCTGGACCGAGGTTCGCGCCAGGCCCTTCGTGCAGGGCGGTGTCGTCGCGGGCGTGGTCGGCACGATCGTCGACGTCACGGCCAGCCGGCAGGTCCAGCAGGAGCTCGAGCTGGCGCGGACGGCCGCCGAGCGCGCCAACGCCGCCAAGAGCGAGTTCCTCCGGACGATGAGCCACGGCATGCGCACGCCGCTCAACGGCGTGCTCGGCCTGATCGAACTGCTTGGCGCGACACGGCTCGATGCGCAACAGGAACGTTACGTATCGGTCGCACGCGCCTCCGCGTCGCACCTGGGCGCCCTCATCGACGACGTGCTCGACCTCTCGCGGATCGAGTCGGGCACCATCGCGTTCGAGCGCATCCTCTTCGACCTCCCGGACCTGCTGGAGAGCAGCGTCGACGCGGTGGCCGCCGCCGCCGCCGAACGGCAGCTGCAGCTGTCGTGCACGCTCTCGCCGGATGTGCCGACGTGGGTCGTCGGCGATCCCGGCCGGTTGCGGCAGGTCGTGGTCCACCTGCTCAGGAATGCCGTCGAGTTCACCGAGCGCGGCGAGGTCCACCTTCAGGGCGAGGCGCGCGTCGACCTCCACACCCGACGGGCACTTTTGCGCATCGAGGTGCACGACACCGGCATCGCCATCCCGGCCGACCAGCTCGAGCGCCTGTTCCTGCCGTTCACGCCGGGTGACGTGTCCCGCACCGGCCGCCACGGCGGCACCGGACTCGGCCTCACCGTCTGCAAGCGGCTCGTCGAGGCCATGCAGGGCGGCATCGAGGTGCGAAGTGCCGGCGTGACGGGCGCGACGTTCACGGTGACGGTGCCGCTCGACGTGGCCGATGCGGCGATGGTCGAGACATCCCGCGCGAGCGACGTGCCGCTACGCGTGCTGGCAGTGCTGCCCGATGATCAGGAGCGTGAGGGCATCGGCCGGATGCTCGAGAGCTGGCGTTTCGACGCGATCGCGGTACCCGACTGCGTCTCGGCGTGGACGCAGGTGGAGGCCGCGCGCGGCTCGCATGCGCGGTTCGGCATCGTGGTGCTCGACGTCGATGCGCCCGACGCGGCGGCGTTCGCGCGCCGGCTCGGCGCCATCACGCCCGCGCCGGGCGTCGTCTGCATCCTGGCCGGCGACCGCGCGTGCCCGGATCTCCCCGGGCTGCTCGCGCGCGTGCGACGCCCCGTGAGGTCCGCGGCCCTGTTCGACGCCCTGATGCAGGCCGTCGTCGGTCGCTCCGCGACAGGAGGCGCGCCCATCGCAGGACCGCTGTCACCCGCGTGGACCACGCCGCCGGTGGTCCTGGTCGCCGAGGACCACGAGGTGAACCAGGTCGTCATCAGGGAGCTGCTCGAGGGCATGGGGTGCGAGGTGGACCTGGCGGCCGACGGAGAGCAGGCGGTGGCGGCAGCGCTCGCCCGTCGCTACGACGCCATCCTCATGGATTGCCAGATGCCCGTGGTCGACGGTCTCGAGGCGACACGCCGCATCAGGCGCGCCGGAAGCGACACGCCGTCCACCCACGTGCCACGCATCGTCGCCCTGACCGCCAATGCCTCGGCAGAGGACCGGCAGGCGTGCCTGGAGGCAGGAATGGACGCCTATCTCACCAAGCCCGTGCGCGCCACCGTGCTGCAACGGACCCTTGCCCGGCTGCTCGGTGACCGGACGCGCGCCAACGGTGACGCCGCCAGGCATGGAGGCGTCGACCCGGAGCCGCGGCCCGGGCCCGCCACCGACAGCGACGTGCCGGAGGCGGACGAGATCCTCGATCCCGCCGAGCTGTTGCTTCGCTGCAACGACATCGGCGACCTCGGCGCGCGCATGCTCCAGCTGTTTGCCGCGTCGCTGCCCTCCGAGCTGGAGGCGCTCGAAGCGGCTGCCGAGCGAGGCGACGTGAAGACGGTCTCGACGCTGGCGCACAAGCTGCGCGGCGCCGCAGCCACGCTCGCCGCGGTCCGGCTGACCGGTGCGCTGACGGCCGTCGAGCTGTTCCTGAAGTATGGCGACGGCGGACCTCTGCCTGCGCTGCTGGCCGACGTGCGCCACGAGTGCGCCCTGTTGCTGGGCGTCGTGCCGCAGGTCGTGCGCCGGCTGACCGATGACGCCGGTGCGGCGCCGTCGTGAGCCGTCCGCGTCCCGCCCGCCGCACGGTCCCGATTGACGGGCTGCTGGCACTCCGATAGCGTGGCCCGTCATGACCGACGCATCCCCCGTCGTCGAGGTGCTCGGTGCCGCCTGGTGTTCCGACACCGCCCGCACGCTGCGATGCCTGCGGCGCCTGCGGGTGCCGTTCCAGGGCACGGACGTCGATCTCCACCTCGACGCGCTGCAGGAGATCACCCGACTCACGGGCGGGCCGCGCCGCACACCGGTGGTGCGCGTGGGCGAACGCGTCCTCGTGGAGCCGTCCAACGACGCCCTCGTCGATGCGCTCGAGGAGGCCGGCCTCCTCGCGCCCTCGACGGTGTACGCGTTCGCGCATGCGCAGAACGTCGGCGACCTCGAACGCCTGCTGCGCGTCGGGGCTGCCGCCGTGGCCCTTGCGGCGACGGCGCGTGCGCCACTGGCCGTCCGCGTGCCCGCACGGCTTGCTGCCGTGGGCCTGGCGCTCACGGGCGCCCTCGGCTGGTGTCCCGTCTACGACGCGCGCGGGGTGACGTCGGTGGGTGGGCCCGGCGACCACCCCGACGAGGCAGAACGTGAGCGCTGGCTCGCGTCGCTGCGCCGTCCTGCCTCGTCCCTGGAGCGCTGATGTCGACCTCGCTCGCCCCCGCCCTGCGGGCCATCCTCAACGCGTCGCACGGCGACCCCTTCGCGGTGCTCGGACCGCACGTGCAGGGAAGCGGCGCTTCGGCCCGCGTCGTCATCCGCACGTTCCAGCCGCGCGCCTCTGCCGTCCGCGTGCTCGGCGGCCAGCCCGCCTCGTCGCGCGAGATGCACGTGCTGCATCCCGACGGCCTCTTCGAAGCCAGCGCGCCCGGCAGCGACCGCGACGTTCCGTACCGACTCGAGCTCACGCTGCGAGACGGCGGCGTCCACGTCGTCGACGACCCGTACCGCTTCGGTTTGCTGCTCGGCGATCTGGACCTCTACCTGATCGGCGAAGGCCGGCATCAGCAGCTGCATCGTGCCCTCGGTGCGCACCCGATGGTCATCGACGGCACGCACGGCACGCGCTTCGCGGTGTGGGCGCCCAACGCCAGCCGTGTCAGCGTGGTCGGCGACTGGAACGGCTGGGACGGTCGCGTGCACCCGATGCGCCAACGCCTGCCACAAGGTGTGTGGGAGCTGTTCATCCCCGACGTCGGGGCAGGCGCGCGGTACAAGTTCGAGCTCGTGTCGAACGCCGGCGGGCCGCCGTTCCTCAAGGCCGATCCCTGTGCGGCTGCCTCCGAACTGCCCCCGGCCACGGCCTCGGTCGTGTGCGCCGAGAGCACGTATGCCTGGGGCGATGCCGACTGGGTCGCGCGCCGGACGCAGCAGCGCGAGGCGCTCGACCGGCCGATGGCGATCTACGAGGTGCAGCTCGGATCGTGGGCGCGCGGCGAGCGCGGCGAGTTCCTGTCCTACGGTGAGCTGGCGGCACGGCTGATCGCCCACGTGCAGCGACTCGGTTTCACGCACGTCGAGCTGCTGCCGGTGCTGGAGTTTCCCTACGACGGATCGTGGGGGTACCAGGTGACCGGTTTCTTCGCGCCGACGAGTCGCTTCGGCTCGCCCGACGACTTCAGGGGCTTCGTGGACGCGCTGCACCAGGCCGGCATCGGCGTCATCCTCGATTGGGTGCCTGGCCACTTCCCCAAGGATGCGCACGGCCTGGCGAGGTTCGACGGCACGGCTCTCTACGAGCACGACGACCCCCGTCAGGGCGAGCACATGGACTGGGGCACGCTGATCTTCAACTACGGGCGCAACGAGGTGCGCAACTTCCTCACCGCGAGCGCGCTTGCGTGGATCGAGGACTTCCACCTCGACGGGCTGCGCGTCGACGCCGTGGCCTCGATGCTGTACCTCGACTACTCGCGCGAGCACGGGCAGTGGGTGCCCAATGCCTACGGCGGCCGCGAGAACCTCGATGCCGTCTCGTTCCTGCAGCACCTCAACGCGCTCGTGCACGAGCGGCATCCCGGCGTGGTGACGATCGCCGAGGAGTCGACGGCGTGGCCGGGCGTGAGTCGTCCGGTGCATCTTGGCGGGTTGGGATTCACTTACAAATGGAACATGGGATGGATGCACGACATCCTGACCTACATGTCCAAGGACGCCATCTACAGGCGCTGGGAGCACACGCACCTGACGTTCTCGATGCTGTACGCCTACAACGAGAACTTCATCCTGCCCTTCTCGCACGACGAGGTGGTGCACGGCAAACGGCACCTGCTCGACAAGATGCCCGGCGACACGTGGCAGAAAGCGGCGAACCTGCGCGCGCTGTACGGGTACATGTTCACCCACCCGGGCAAGAAGCTCCTGTTCCAGGGCTGCGAGTTCGGGCAGTGGCGCGAGTGGAACCACGGCGAGTCGCTGCCCTGGTTCCTCCTCGAGCACCCGCCGCATGCGGGCCTGCTCCGATTCGTGTCCGACCTGGCCGCCCTCTACAGGCGTGAACCGGCGTTGTACGAGCGCGACTACGATCCTTCCGGATTCCAGTGGATCGACTGCAACGACAACGAGAACAGCGTCATCTCGTTCCTTCGACGGGCGGCAGACCCTGACGACCTGCTCGTGGTGCTCATGAACCTGACCCCGGTACCCCGCGAGCAGTACGTGGTCGGGGTGCCCGCCGCGGGAGCCTATGCGGAGATCCTCAACAGCGATGCCGACGTGTACGGCGGCAGCAACTGCGGCAATGGCGGGCGCGTCGTCACGACCGACGAGCCCGCGCACGGGCATGCACAATCGGTCTGCGTGACCCTGCCGCCGCTGGCCTGCCTCGTCCTGAAGCCGACAGCATAGGTGCGACGTGTCGCAGCCGTCCGGCCCCGTCCTCGACGATGTCTCCTGGCTTCCCTTGGGCGGACGCTACGGAGCCGTCGTCTGGGATGCCGGGGGCCGCACGGTCGCCGCCAACGACCGCGCCGTCCAGTGGATCGGCGGTGATGCGCCCGGCGGCCAGGGCCTCGACCTCCGCGAGGTGTTCGGGATCGCCGACGCCGGCAACGCCGCCGCGCTCGCTGCAGCGCTCGGCAGCCAGCAGCCTGTCGAGCGCGTCGTGCGCCGCGCGGGGGCTGCGGCCGTCCGCGTGCTCCTGCTGACGTGGCCGATCGCGTCGCGCGCGCGTCCCCTCTGGCTGACGGTCATCGGCGAACTCGCCAACCGCACCGACGCCGACGGCCACATCGACGCGTCGGTGGCGCACATGGAGCTGCTGTTCCAGCGCAGCCCGCTCATGTACTTCACCGTCGATTCGTCCGGGCTCGTCATCGGCGCGAACCGCACCGCGCTCGAACAGCTCGGGTACGAGCGCGAGGAGCTCGTCGGGCGTCCCGTGTCCGAGGTATTCCACCCCGACGACCGCGAGACCATCGAGAGGCAGGTGACGCGCTGCTTCGGTGAGCCGGAGCTGACGCATTCCTGGGAGATCCGCAAGCAGCGCCGCGATGGCGTCGAGATGTGGGTGGCCGCCTGGGCGCGCCAGGTTCCGGGCACCGATGACGCCCCCGAGCTGCTGATGGTGTGCGAGGACGTCACCGCCCGCAAGCGGGCCGAACAGGCGCTGCGCGACAGCGAGGCGCGGCTGCTGCAGGCGCAGAAGCAGGAAGCGCTGGGCCGCCTGGCCGGCGGCATCGCGCACGACTTCAGCAACCTGCTGACGGTGGTGCTCGGTCACGCCGATGCGGCGCGCCAACTCCTGTCGCGCGACTCGCCGGTCCTCGAGGAGCTCGAGGGCATCAGGGAGGCGGCACAGCAGGCCACGAACCTGTCGCGCCAGCTGCTGACGTTCAGCCGCCGGCAGATCGTCCAGCCGCAGCCGTTGCAGCTCGACGACGTCGTGGCGCGCATGACGCCGCTGTTCCGGCGGCTGCTCGGTCCGCAGGTGGCGCTCGAGGTCGTGTGGGTACCGGGCCTGCCCCGCGTGCTCGCCGACCCGGGACAGATGGAGCAGGTGCTGACCAACCTCATGGTCAACGCCCGCGATGCGATCGTCGATCGCGGCGCCGTACGCATCACCTCGTCGCTCGTGAGCGCCTCGTCGTTCGCCGAAGACACCGGCGTGCCCGGCATCGCGGGGCGCACGTACCTGTGCGTCTCGATCCGCGACAGCGGCGTCGGCATGTCCGAGGACGTGCGCCGCCGCGCCTTCGCCCCGTTCTTCACCACGAAGGCCGACGACCGCGGCACCGGCCTCGGACTTCCCACCGTGCAGTCGATCGTCCAGCAGGCCGGGGGAGGCGTGGCCATTCAGTCGGCGCCAGGCGAGGGCTGCGAGATCCGTGTCTACCTGCCCACGCTGTCGCCGGCCCCCGAGCCGGCGCGCGCACCTGCCGAACGGCGCCCGCTTCCAGGTGGACAGGAAACGATCCTGCTCGTCGAGGACCGCGAGGCCGTCCGTCGCGTGGCACAGAGGTTCCTCGTCCGGCGCGGCTACGAAGTCATCGAGGCCGAGAGTGCCGAGCAGGCGCTCGCGCTCGCCGAAGAGCAGGCGGGTGCCTTCGATCTGCTGCTCTCGGACGTGGTCCTCGGCGGCATGGACGGCTACGAGCTCGCCCTCACGCTGACGGCGCGCATGCCCGGCCTGAAGGTCGTGCTGATGTCGGGGTATCCCAGCGAGATGCTCGCACGTGCCGGCAGCGAGGGACCGGTGTTTCCGTTCGTGAACAAGCCGATAGATTTCCCGACACTCGCGCAACTCCTGCGCGATCTCCTCGACAGCCGCACCGGGTAGGGACGCCTCTCCGACGCCTCCGGTGCGTTCGCCCGGACGAGGACTTGCGACCGCCAGTCCGAGGCGTCCAGCGTTCGCCCCGCACGCGGACTCGCGACAGCCCCTCCGTAGCGTCCGGTGCGTTTGCCGCGCGGACCTGGCAGGCTGGTTGCAACGAGCGGCGCGTGGCCATCTTCGACATCCCGATCAGCTGGGTTGAACTCGGCAAGCGGACGGTGAAGGAGACGGTGGCCGACGACTGCCTGGGGCTCGCAGCACAGCTGGCGTACTATTTATTCCTCGCGTTATTCCCCGCCATCCTGTTCCTGCTCGCCCTGGGCAGCTTCTTTCCCCTTCAGGATCTCAGCGGACAGATCGTGCGCCTGCTGCAGCCGGTGGCGTCACCGGACGTGGTGTCGCTCATCGCCGATCAGATGCGGCGCATCTCGGAGTCGCAGGATGGCGGGCTGCTGACGTTCGGCGTACTCGCTGCCCTCTGGAGCAGTTCGGCCGCGCTGGTGGCCGTCACGAGCGCGTTGAATGCCGCCTACGACATCGAGGAGGCACGTCCGTGGTGGAAGGTTCGGCTCATCGCCATGGGCCTCACCCTGGCGCTGGCGATCTTCTTCCTGCTCTCGTTCTCGCTCGTGCTCGTCGGGCCGACGGTGGCCGAGTATCTGGGCCGCACCCTGCATATGGGGGCCGCGGTGGAGTGGGCCTGGAAGATCCTCCAGTGGCCGCTCGCGTTCTTTCTCGTGTCGACCGCCATCGGCCTCGTGTACTACTTCGCGCCGGACGCCGAGCAGGACTGGATCTGGATTTCCCCCGGCGCCGCGCTGGCCACGATCCTCTGGTTCGTCGCCTCGCTGGCGTTCAAGCTGTACGTGACGAACTTCTCGGATTACAACGCGACATATGGAGCCATCGGCGGCGTCATGGTGTTGTTGCTGTGGTTCTACGTGTCGGGCTTCGCGATCCTCGTCGGCGCCGAGATGAACGCGGAGATCGAGCACGCGTCGCCGCACGGCAAGGAGCCCGGCGAGAAGGTGCCGGGCCAGCGCAAGATGATCGGCGCGCGCGCGGCCCGCGCGTGGCGTGAGCGCATGGGGCGTCGCGGTCACCATGCGGAAGCCGGGCCTGACGCGTCGGGCGCGGGCACCACGAGCTCATCCGTCGCCCCACCTGTGCGGCAGGCGCGCTGAGACTGGGTATGCTGGGAGTCGCAGCGCTCGTCGCGCGTTCACGGCGCGAGCGCGTGCGGGATCCCCGGGGACGGTCCTGAGGACCCATGGCACCGCACGACCAAACGGAGGAGTGTTCGATGAGCTTGCGAGACAAGTACGCGGCGGCGATTCAGGTGGCCAAGTCGGTCGGGATGCAGGGCGCAGCCGAAGAGCGCGACGGCCGGCTCCAGTTCAAGGGCACCGTGAAGTCCGAGGAGGAGAAGAACCGGATCTGGGACGCGCTCAAGACCGTGCCCACCTGGCGCGACGAGCTCAACGCGCAGATCGACGTCTCGGCCCCTGCTGCGTCCTCGGCGCCCGCCGCGTCGGGTGCGCCAACGACCTACACCGTGCAGCCTGGCGACACGCTGAGCAAGATCGCCAGGACGCATCTCGGTGATGCGAACGCGTACATGAAGATCTTCGACGCGAACAAGGACAAGCTGTCGGACCCGGACAAGATCCAGGTCGGACAGGTGCTCACGATTCCGCAGAAGTAGGTCCGACGGGGGCGCGCTCGGAGCGCGCCCCTGGCTCCGCTCTTGCACCTGCTTCGAGCACCATGACCATCGCCCCTGGTACCCGCGTGTTCACGTGTGACGGGGTCGACATCGGCCACGTCGATCTGCTGATGACCCGTCGCGGCTCGCCGCCCTGCCTCGTGCTCGCGCTCGAGCGGGGTGCACGCTCGGATGACACGTCGGTGATCGTGACCGCTGCCGACGTGAAGGTGGAGCAGGGGAAGGTCTGGCTCCGGCACGTCGCGCATCGCGACATCGACGTGACGGGTTGGGCAAGGCCGGGCACGCACGGCGGAGAACGCCGCCCGAGCCGGCTCGATGGTGAGCAGTCCGCCACGGCGCCGAAGCCGTGCCGGCCCGAAGGACGCGAGGCGCGCCATGGCTGAGGCGACGGTGTCGACGGCGCGGACGCAGTTGCGCTGGTGGTTGCTGCTGGTGTTCGCGCTCGCGATGGGGGCCCTCCTGATGGTCGGCCGCCAGACGCCGGTTCGCGCGATCGACGTGCAGCCGGTTGCCGATCCGCAGGCCCCGACGACCCTCACGGAGGCACGCGCCGTCTGACGCGCCGGCCACGCCGCTGCGCGCTCGCGCTACCCTGTGGGCATCGTGGCACGCAGTACCTCGTCCGAATCCGCCCAGGTCGAGCTGTCTGTCGGGGAGCGTGAGGTCGTCGTCACCAATCCCGGCAAGGTGCTGTTCCCCGAGGCACGGCACACCAAGCTCGATCTGGTTCGCTACTACCTCGCCGTCGCCGAAGGCGCGCTGCACGCCGCCGGCGGGCGGCCCAACGTGCTCGTTCGCTACCCGAACGGCGTGAGTGGCGAGTTCTTCTTCCAGAAGCGTGCGCCATCGTCCCGTCCCGACTGGATCGACGTCGTCACGCTGTCGTTCCCGTCGGGACGCACCGCGGAGGAGGTCGTGCCGCGCGACGCCGCGGCGCTGGCGTGGATGGCCAACCTCGCCTGCCTCGAGCTGCACCCGCACCCCGTGCGCGCCGACGATCTCGATCACCCCGACGAACTCCGGATCGATCTCGACCCGACCCCAGGAGTCACGTGGCCGGATATCCGCCGGGTGGCGCTCGAGGTGAAGGCGCTGCTTGGCGAGCACGGGCTGACCGGCTGGCCGAAGACCAGCGGATCCCGCGGCATGCACATCAACGTCCGGATCTTTCCGCACTGGACCTTCACCGAGGTGCGACGGGCGGCGCTGGCGGTCTCGCGCGAGATCGAGCGGCGCATGCCGGGGATCGCGACCTCGAAATGGTGGAAGGAGGAACGGCAGGGCGTCTTCCTCGACTACAACCAGAATGCCAAGGACCGGACGACGTGCTCGGCCTACTCCGTGCGGCCGCTTCCCGATGCTCGGGTCTCGGCGCCGCTCAGGTGGGAAGAAGTGCCGGATTGCGATCCCGCTGACTTCACCGTCGCGACCATGCCCGCGCGCTTCGCGGCGATCGGTGATCCGCACGCAAGCATGGACGCGGCGGCGGCTTCCCTGGAGCCCCTGCTCGAACTCGCGGCGCGGGACGAAGCAGCCGGGCTCGGCGATGCACCGTGGCCCCCGCATTTCCAGAAGATGGACGGGGAAGGGCCGCGCGTCGCCCCGTCGCGTGC
>JAEYZV010000070.1 GCA_023427865.1 Acidobacteriota bacterium | reverse complement strand
GGCCCGGGACACGTCAGGGGACGATTCGGGCACTCGCACCGCCGGCCCCGCGAGCGTCACTACCGGGGGACCGGGGACCGGTGACCGGGTGCGCTATCGTCACGCGCTCGTCGTGGGGTCGGCCTGTGCGGGGCGACCAGCCCACTTGCGTATCGTCGATGCCAGTTCGTCGATGCTGACCGGCTTGGACACGTAGTCGTCCATGCGTGCGGACAGGCAGCGCGCGCGATCGCCGTTCATGGCGTTGGCCGTCATGGCGACGATCGGGATGTCGCGATAGGACGCTCGTGAATCGCGGATGCGCCGTGTCGCCTCGAACCCGTCGACGTCCGGCATCTGGCAGTCCATCAGCACGAGGTCGTACGGGATGCGCTCGAGCGCGTCGATGACTTCGGCCCCATTGGCGACGGCATCGGCGCGACACCCGAGCCGCCTCAGCTGGAGCAGCGCCACCCGCTGGTTGACCACGTTGTCCTCGGCGATGAGCACGCGGGCGCCGATCGGTGCCGGTTCGGCCCGCTCTGTCGTCGGCCGGTCGGCGCGCGGCGCACGTTCAATCGCGCGCGCCAACGCCTCGTGCACCTGCGCCGCCCTGACCGGCTTGAAGATGCAGGCGGCGACCGTCAGCTCCGCGCGCTCGTCGGGATCGCCGAGGCTGCCCGCGCTTCCCATGAGGACGATCGGCACCGACTCGAAACCGCTCTCGCGCAGCTGCCGCGCGACCGCCATGCCGTCGCTGTGCGGCATCTCGCGATCGAGCAGGATGATGTCGAAGGGTCGCCCATCGCCGCACGCGGTGCTCACCGCCTGCAGTGCGGCGTTCCCGTCCGCGACCGCTACCACGTCTGCGCCCAGGGCCTGCAGCTGCTGGCGCAGCACGCGGCGCCCCGCGTCGCTGTCGTCCGCGATGAGCACGCGCCGACCCGACAGCCATTGCGCTCCGGCCGTGAGTGCCGCTCCCACGGTCGCCTGCCGCTCGAATGTCGCCGTGAACCAGAACGTCGATCCCTGCCCGAGCGCGCTGACGATGCCGATCTCGCCCGACATCTTCTCCACGAGCAGCCGGCTGATCGCGAGTCCGAGCCCGGTGCCCCCGTAGCGGCGGCTCGTCGTTCCGTCCGCCTGTACGAACGCGTCGAACAGCCGCGCCTGCGCATCGGGCGCGATGCCGATGCCGGTGTCGCGGATCGAGAAGCGCAGCACCGCGTAATCGGCCGCCAGCGCTCCACACGTCACCTCCACCGCAACCTCGCCGCGCTCGGTGAACTTCACCGCGTTGCCCACGAGGTTCACGAGAACCTGTCGGAGTCGACCCGCGTCGCCGCGCAGGTGCGTCGGCACGTCGTCGGCGATGTAGAGCGTGAGTTCGAGCCCCTTGACGTGAGCGCCCTCGGCGAGCAGATCGACAGCGCCTTCCATCGCCTGACGGAGATCGAAATCGGCCACCTCGAACTCGAGCCGACCGGCCTTGATCTTCGAGAAGTCGAGCACGTCGTTGACAACGGCGAGCAGGTTGTCGGCGCTCGACTTGATCGTCTCGGCGAACATGCGTTGCTCGGCGTCGAGCCGGCTGTCGAGCAGCAGTCCCGACATGCCGACGATGCCGTTCATCGGCGTCCTGATCTCGTGGCTCATGTTGGCGAGGAACTGCGACTTCAACCGCTCCGAACGCACCGCCTCGTCCCGGGCACCCGCAAGTTCGGCCTCCATGTGCTTGCGGCTGGTGATGTCGTGCATCACCGCGCAGATCGCCTCGCGTCCGGCAAACGGCGTCGGACTCAGGCTGCACGACACGTGGATGGCGGCGTGATCGGCACGCGTGATCGTGCGCTCGCGCACGACGGGGCGGCCTGCCTGCAGGATGGCCGCGAGTTCCGCCGTGAGGGCAGCCTCGCTGGCGCCACCGATCATGCCCGTGTCGACCGGAACGCCGACGAGTGCGGCCGGAGCGCGCCCGCATTCGAGTGCGAATTTCCCGTTGCACTCGAGGATCTCGCGCGTCCGCGCGTCGAAGATGACGATGGCGTCTGCCGCGCGTTCGACGATGGCCCGGTACCGCTCGTTGCTGCTCTCGTACTCGGCCGTGCGGGTGGCGAAGCGCCACAGCTCCCGGCGGCCACGCACGCAGTAGAACGTCAGGACGACGATCTCGAACAGCACCCAGCCGGTGTGCTCGAGCATGCGCCACTGCGAGACCGCCGTCACGCCGTAGACGGTCTGGGGCCAGTACAGCCCGCGCAGCCAGTGATCGAACACGACCACCAGCGTCGCCGGCAGCAACACGGCGGCGTCCCGGTAGAAGGCCAGGAACGCGAGCGACCCGAAGATGTGGAAGTGCGTCTCGATGCGCCCGCCGGTCACGTGGATCAGCAGCGCCGACATCAGCATCTGCGTCACCGCGATGACGTGGCGGGTGACGGTGCGTCCCGGCCAGTACATGACCGCAACCATGGGCGGGCTGGCGATCAGCCCGCCGAGGACGACCGCCGCCCAGACGTGCGGATGCACCGTGCTGCTGCCGCCTTCCCACGATCGCGGCGACAGCCACAGCGCGATCCCCACCGCGAACACCCACTGCGCGGCCATCAGCACGACGAACACGCGGTCGGTCTGCCTGTGGATCCGGTCCTGCAGGGTGGCGAAGATCTCCGATGCCCTGCCGCAGGTCACCGGGTCGGTCGTCGTCGTCATGCGCCAGCCCTCGCGAGCAGGCACCCGAAGGTGGGCGCCGTCTGCCGCGGTGTGCGCTCTCCCGCGATCAGTGCCGAAATCGCGAGAGCGCCGGGGTTGTCGCCCTGGTGCCCGCGAGCGATTGTGATGCCTCCATCGAACAGGAGGCGTCCGGACGGGTCGTAGAGGAAGGTGTGGCCGGATGTCTGCGCACCGAAGCGACGCGACTCGCTGCCTCCGGGATCGACACGCACGACGGTTTCCGGGATCCGCGACGCAACTGTCCGGAGCTCGTTGTCGGGGCCGACCGTGTGCCCGGGAGGGACGTCGATGAGCACCGTGATCGCAAGGCGGCCACTCGCTCGGGCAGCGATGCGCGAGAGCTCGTGCAGGCTCGCCCGCGAGCAGGCGCACTCCGGGTGCACGACCATGACCAGCGTGTACCGGCCGTCCTCATCGAGGAGATGTGCGGCAAGCGGCCATCGTGGCGGCGTCGCGGCGCCCGGCCCGGGCGTACCGGCGTAGCGCGCCAGCCAGGCGAATCCCGAGAATGCGAGAGCTGCCCACACCAGCATCCCGAAGCAGACGATCACCTTGCGCGGCGCACGAACCACCGGTCTGCAATCGGCAGGCGTTCACGGGAAGTGAAGCGTAGTTTTCCCCTACGGCCGGAGGGTAGGAAATGCCCACCCGTCGGGCAAGGCCCGACGGCTGCGTACGGGGGGAGTCGGGGTGCCGGGGGCCGGGTGCCGGGTTGGGGGTTCGGGGTTCCGAATCGCGAATCGTTAACCCGGAGTCCCGGCGCCGGGTCCGGGATCGTAGCCCAGGTCCAGGGT
>JAEYZV010000438.1 GCA_023427865.1 Acidobacteriota bacterium | reverse complement strand
CTTCAGCACCGCGTGGCGATCGCCAGACACACCGCTGGGCACCGTGGCGCTGCCGCTCGCGCAGTACCCGAACACCGAGGGCGCACCGAGTCTCTCGCCCGACGGGTCGCAGGTGGCGTTCGAATGGGACGGCGCGGAGACCGCACAGTTCGACGTGTATGCGACGGTGATCGGGCAGGGCACTCCGTTGCGGCTCACCCGGGACGATACCCGCGGGGAGTATTCGCCAGCCTGGTCACCGGATGGACGCCGGATTGCCTTCCTGCGGGGACGTGCGCCAATCGAGATCTGGGTCATGGCAGCGCTCGGCGGCAGCGAGCGCCGACTTGCCGCCATGTCGGTGCACGGTCCGCCCGGGATGGGCAGCGGCCTGCTGGCCTGGAGCCACGACGGCAGATGGCTCGCCGTGGGCGGCGTCCGGGATGGGCGACGCGGCCTGCACTTGCTCGAAGCGGATGGGCCGAAGCGACTCCAGCTCACCGAAGCGCCCGGCGGCCGCACCGATTACGCGCCGGCGTTCTCACCGGACGGCCGGGCGGTCGCCTTCGTCCGCGCGGGACACTCCGGCTCTTCGGACCTCATGGTGCTGCCCGTCGGGCCGGACCTTCGCGCGGTGGATGCGGCGGTTGCGGTGCGTGAACCGCGGCCGCAGCATGTGATCGACGTCGTCTGGACGCCAGACGGCAGGAGCCTGGTCTATGCGCTGGGCAACCACCTGGGCGCTTCGTGGCTCGAGCGGCTGCGGCTCGACGACAAACGCCGCGCCGCTCTCGGCCCTCCCGAGCCGTTACCCGTCGGTCAGGGCGCGAGAGGGCTGGACATCTCCCACAGCGGGCGGCTGATCTACTCGGTCATGTTCCGGGATTCGAGCTTCTGGGTGATCGACCTCCAAGGTCCGCGGCCGACGGCGCGCGAGTACCCCGAACTGCAATCCACGGCGGACGATCACACGCCCCACTTCTCGCCGGACGGTCGCTCCGTCGCGTTCGCGTCGACGCGCACCGGCTCGGAGGAAATCTGGATCGCCGACGCCGACGGTGCGAACGTCAGGCAGGTGACCTTCATCGGCGGCGCCGAGACCAGTTGGCCCAGGTGGTCGCCCGACGCGCGGCTGATCGCGTTCCAGTCGGGCCGCGAGGGCAGCCTCGACCTCTACGCGCTCGACGTCGCGACAGGCGGCGTCGAGCGCCTCACGTCCGCGCCGGGAAGCGAATGGCACCCGCGGTGGTCGCGGGACGGAAGGTGGCTCTATTACGCGTCTGATGTCACGGGACGGTCCGAGATCTGGAAGATGCCGGCCGCCGGCGGCCCTGCCGTGCAGGTCACCATGACAGGCGGGCTGGTCGCCGAGGAATCGGTGGACGGGCAGTCGCTATACGTCGGCAAGTGGGCGGGTCGCGGGGAGGTCTGGAGGATGTCCCTCGCCGGCCGCGACGAAGTGCTGGTCGTCGACGGCCTGAACCACCCAGCGAACTTCGCGGTGGGGACGCACGCGGTCTACGCCACCACGGTGCGGGATCTGCCGCACGACACATCGCTCGTCGTTGCCGCGCTATCTGGACGGGTGACCGTCACCCCCTTCGGCAAGGGGATGTGGCAAGGCGTCGCTCTTGCACCCGACGAGCGAACCCTGCTGTTGTCCGCCATCGACATCGTCGGGAACCGTCATGGCAGCGACCTGATGATCGTCGAGCCGCGCTAAGCATTGTGAGGCGTGCGATATCGGCCGGCCAGGCTCGAAGAGCCGGCCCTACCCCGCACCGTCCTCCCGATTCCCGATTCCCGATTCCCGATTCCCGGTTCCCGGTTCCCGGTTCCCGGTTCCCGGTTCCCGGCTGCTACTCTACTGTCTTTGCCCGCTGTGGAAATCGGCACCATAGTCCTTGCGTTCATCGGCCTGCTGCTGGGCCTCACCGTGCACGAAGCCGCGCACGCGTGGGCCGCGTCACGCCTCGGCGACCCCACGGCCCGGCTCCAGGGACGGCTTTCGCTGAACCCGGCCGTGCACATCGACCCGATCGGCACCCTGCTGCTGCCCATCGTGGCCATCGCGCTGAATGCGCCGATCATCGGGTGGGCCAAGCCGGTGCCGGTGGACTTCCGGTACCTGCAGCATCCCCGACGCGATTTCATGTGGATTGCGCTCGCCGGCCCGGCAAGCAACGTGGTGCTGGCCATCCTGGCGAGCCTGCTCCTGCGGACGCTGCCGCTGATGCCGGCCGGGATCGGCAACATCGCCATCCTCGAGCCGATGCTGCAGTTCGCCTTCCTCTTCTTCCGGATCAACATCCTCCTGGCGGTCTTCAACATGATCCCGGTGCCGCCGCTCGACGGCAGCAACGTGGTCGCAGCGCTGCTGCCGCGCAATCTGGCCTACCAGTGGGATCAGATCCGGCCCTACGGCATCTTCATCCTCTACGGCCTGATGTTCACGGGCCTGCTCGGCGTGCTCATCGGGCCCCCGTCGCGCTTCCTCATCGGACTGCTCTTGTGAAGAAACGTGTGGTGTCGGGCATGCGCCCGACCGGAAAGCTGCACCTCGGGCACCTGGTGGGCGCCCTGCACAACTGGACGGACCTGCAGGCGCAGTACGACTGCTTCTACTTCGCGGCCGACTGGCACGCGCTGACGACCGACTACGCCGACACCAGCCGGCTGCAGTCGAACGTGATCGACAACGTCACCGACTGGCTGGCTGCCGGGATCGACCCGGAGCGGTCCACGATCTTCGTCCAGTCGCTGGTGCCCGAGCACGCCGAACTGCACCTGCTGCTGTCGATGATGATCCCGATCCCGTGGCTGGAGCGGGTGCCGACCTACAAGGAACTGCAGGAGCAGCTCACCGAGAAGGACCTGACGACGTACGGGTTCCTCGGCTATCCGCTGCTGCAGACCGCGGACGTGATCATCTACGACGCGCACTTGGTGCCGGTCGGCGAGGACCAGGTCGCGCACCTCGAGCTGTCGCGCGAGGTCGTGCGCCGCGTGCACCACATGCACGGCCAGATCTTCGTCGAGCCGCAGGCGCTGCTCACCAATTTCCCGCGCCTTCCGGGCCTCGACAACCGGAAGATGAGCAAGAGCTACGGCAACACCATCGACCTGTCCGACACCGCGGCCGAGGTCGAGCAGAAGGTCCGGCAGATGTACACGGACCCCAAGCGCGTCCGCGCCGACATTCCGGGTACCGTCGAAGGCAATCCCGTGTTCGTGTATCACGACGCGTTCAACACGGACCGCGACGAGGTCGAGGACCTGAAGACCCGGTACCGCGAAGGCCGCGTCGGCGACGTCGAGGTGAAGAAGAAGCTCGCCCGCGCGCTCAATGCCGCCATGGAGCCGTTGCGCGAACGCCGGGCGCAGTACGAACAGCACCCCGATCGCGTCAAGGAGATCATCCACGAGGGGTCCCGCAAGGCACGCGCGTCCGCCATCGAGACGATGCAGCGCGTCCGCGAGGCGCTGCACCTGGCGTACTGAACGATGAGCAAGCCCGTCGACCCCGCCCAGGGCAAGCCCGTGGAGGGCGCTGAGGGAAGGCCCCAGGATTTCGAGTCGGGGCTCGAGCGCTTCCCGGTGAGGCTCGAGGTCTTCGAGGGTCCCCTCGACCTCCTGCTGCACCTGATCAAGAAGCACGAGCTCGACATCTACGACATCCCGATCGCGGTGATCACGAAGCAGTATCTCGAGTACATCGGGCTGATGGAGGAACTGCAGCTCGATGTCGCCGGGGACTTCCTCGTGATGGCGGCGACGCTGATCCACATCAAGTCGCGCAGCCTGCTGCCACGTCCCGCGCCCGAGCAGGAGGATCCCGAGGAGGATCCGCGCGAGGCGCTGGTGCGGCGGCTCGTCGAGCACCAGAAGTTCAAGGCGGCGGCCGAGCTCCTGCACGACAAGGAAACGGTGCGGAGCGCGCAGTGGACGCGGCCGGACGAGCGCATAGCGGCGCTCGCAGGCGAGGGCATGGACAAGGAGCCCGAGCTCGAGGTCGATCTCTTCAGCCTGATGACGGCCTTCAAGGCCGTCGTCGAGCGCGCGAAGCAGCGGCCGCAGGTCTACCTGCCGATGGAGCAGATGTCCATCGAGCAGCGGATCGAGCAGCTCACGCAGCGGCTGGAGGGCGTCGAGGCCCTCGGGTTCGAGGACCTGTTCGATGACGTGGCGCAGCGTGGCGACCTGATCGTGACGTTCCTCGCCATCCTGGAGATGATCCGCCTGAAGGTGCTCCGCGTGTTCCAGAGCGGCGCCGGCGGGCCCATTCGCGTGTACAGGCGCGATCGGCCGGCCGAGGCGCCGCGCCCGATCGAGTACCACGAGCACCACCCCGCGCGGCCGCATGGCACGCCCGGTTCGCACTCATGAGCGACGAGCACACACCCGACGAGATCGTTGACGACATCGTCGAACACGGCACGGACGCGACCGCGGCTGCCATGCCCGACGATCCGGCCGCTGACGCGACCGGAGGCAGCGGCGATGGCATCGACGCCGAGGACGCTGGCGGGGCACCCGACGACAGCGCGACGCTCGAGGCGACCGACGCGCTTCAGGCCGGGTCGCGCGAGGACGAGGAGGCGGGCATCGAGGGCGTCGCCGGCGACCTGCAGGACGCCGAGCTGTTCGATCCCGACGAAGTCGCCGGCGCTCCGCGGGCGCCGCATCCGCTGAAGCCGGTCGTCGAGGCGCTGATCTTCGCCTCGCCGGAACCGTTGACGCTCAAGGCGATGGGGCGCCTGCTCGAGGAGCAGACGAGGGAAGACATCGAGGCGGCGCTGGCCGAGGTGCGCGAGGCGTACACGAAGTCGGACGGCCTGCAGCTCGTGGAGGTGGCGGGCGGGTACCAGATCGTCACGCGACCGGAGCTCTACGAGTGGGTTCGTCGGCTGTTCAAGGAGCGCTCGACGTCGAAGCTCTCGGTGCAGGCGCTCGAGACGCTGGCGGTGATCGCGTACAAGCAGCCCGTGACGTCCGGCGAGATCGCGGAGATCAGGGGCGTGAGCGCGACGACCGGTGTGCTCAACACGCTGCTCGACCGCAAGCTGGTGAAGATCGTCGGGCGCAAGCAGG
>JAEYZV010000040.1 GCA_023427865.1 Acidobacteriota bacterium | reverse complement strand
CCCCCCCGTGGGGCGCCGCGACCGCGGCCTCCCGGCGCGGCGCGAGGCGCTCCTCGACACGCACTTCCCTCCGGAAGGGACGAGCGTCGAGCAGTTGAACGCGTTCCGCACGCCAGCGCAGGTGCGCCTGATTCTCGAGGAGTTCGTCCTCTTCCAGCTGGCGCTCGCCGACCAGCGCGCGCGTCTGGGGACCACGGCCAAGCCGCACCGCATCGTGGTCTCGGACGCGACTCGCGATCTCGCGCGGCGCGTCCTGCCGTTCACGCTGACGCCGGGGCAGAAGCAGGCCGTGCGCGAGATCGTCGAGGACCTGCAGCGTCCCACGCCGATGAACCGCCTGCTGCAGGGCGACGTCGGCGCCGGCAAGACCATCGTCGCGCTCCTTGCCGCGGTGGTGGCGATGGCCAACGACCTGCAGGTGGTGCTGATGGCGCCCACCGAGCTGCTTGCCGAGCAGCATGCCCGCACCGTCGGGCACCGCCTGGCGGGGACGCCGTTCCGATCGGTGTTGCTGACCGGCAGCCAGCGCAGCACGACGCGTAAGGAAGCGCTTGCGGCGATAGCGTCCGGCGCGGCGCAGCTCGTGGTCGGCACGCACGCCGTGCTCGAGGAGCCGGCCATCTTCGACCGGCTCGGACTCGTGATCATCGACGAGCAGCACCGCTTCGGTGTCGGCCAGCGGGCGCGGCTGCGCGCGAAGGGCCGGCAGCCCGACGTCCTGGTGATGACGGCGACGCCGATTCCGCGCACGCTCACGCTGACCGCGTACGGTGACCTCGACGTGTCGGTGATTCGCGATCTCCCGCCGGGCCGACAGCCGGTGCGGACGACGGCGCGGCCGGAAGTGCGGCGCGACGACGCGTACGCGTTCGTACGCGAGCAGGTGGCCGAGGGGCGGCAAGCCTACGTCGTGCTGCCGATCATCGAGGACAGCGACAAGCTCGACGTCCGTGCCGCGATCGGCATGGAGGAGGAGTTGCGCCACGGCGCGCTCGCCGGCATCCGGCTCGGGCTGCTGCACGGGAAGCTGAAACCGGCCGAGAAGCAGGCGGTGATGCAGGCCTTCGTCGAGCACCAGCTGGACGTGCTCGTCACCACGACGGTCATCGAGGTCGGCGTCGACGTGCCGAACGCCAGCGTGATGGTGGTCGAGCACGCCGAGCGTTTCGGGCTCGCGCAGCTGCACCAGTTGCGCGGCCGGGTCGGGCGCGGCGCGGCCCGCAGCTACTGCATCCTGCTGTTCGAGCGGCCGCTCAGCGAGGACGCGCGCGAGCGCCTGAAGGCCATGACCGAGACGACCGACGGGTTCGTGATCGCCGAGCGCGATCTCGGCATTCGCGGGCCCGGCGACATGTTCGGCACGCGGCAGGCGGGCATGCCGACGCTGCGCATCGGCGACCTGCGGCGCGACCAGGACCTGATGGCCGACGCGCACGTGCTGGCGCGCGACCTCGTCGCGCGGATGCCGCCCGAGGCCCTGCCGCGCAAGCTCGCGCGGCAGGCGTGGTCAGGTCGGTTCAACCTGGCGCAGGTCGGGTGATGCGGATCATCGCCGGTGCGTTCAAGGGCCGGACCCTGCAGGCGCCGACGTGGGAGGGCGTGCGGCCGACGTCGGACCGCCTGCGGGAGACGCTGTTCAACGTGCTGGCGCCGCGCATCGAGGGCGCCCGTGTCCTCGACGTCTGCGCAGGTACCGGCGCCGTCGGTCTCGAGGCGCTGAGTCGGGGCGCTGGCTGGGTGACCTTCGTCGAGCAGGATCGACGCGCGGTGGCGCTCATCGAGGCGAACCTGCGCAAGTGCCAGGTGAGCGGGGGCTATACTATCGACCGTCGCGACGCCCTGGCGCGCGCAGCCGTCTTCACGGGCGGTCCCTTCGATGTCGTGTTCCTCGATCCTCCGTACGCGCAACGCTCGCTCGACCCCTGGCTGCAACTCGCCGCCACGCACGTGGCGATGGGCGGTGTCGTCGTGCTCGAGCATGCGACACGACGCGTCGCACCGGAGGCGGCGGCCGGCCTCGTGCGCACGCGGACGCTCGCCCAGGGCGACAGCACGTTGTCGTTCTACGCCGCTGACGAGGAAGGAGTGCCGGGTGGCTGACGGGCGTCGCGCGATCGTCGCAGGGTCGTTCGATCCGCTGACGAACGGTCATCTCGACGTGATCGTCCGGGCCCGGGCCCTGTTTGCGCACGTCGTGGTGGCGGTGCTCGTCAACCCGGGCAAGTCGCCGCTGCTCTCGCTGGAAGACCGTGTCGCCATCGTCCGTGACTCGGTGGCCGGGGATGCCGGCATCGAGGTGGTGTCGTTCGACGGGTTGCTCGTGGACGCGGCGCGCCTGCACGGGGCGACGGTGGTCGTCCGCGGGTTGCGCAGTGTCTCCGACTACGAGCACGAATGGCCCATGGCGCGGATGAACGCGGCGCTGCTGCCCGGCCTCGAGACGGTGTACCTGGCGGCCTCGCCGTCGTGGGGGCACGTCAGTTCCACGCTCGTGCGGCAGGTGCACGTCCTCGGCGGGGCCATCGACGCGTTCGTGCCGCCGGCGGTCGTCTCGCGCCTGCGCGGAAGGTAGGGCCGCCTGGCCGGCTGCACGTGGTAGGGCCGGCTGTCCCAGCCTGGCCCCGGGCTGCACGTGGTAGGGCCGGCTGTCCCAGCCTGGCCCGGCGACGCCCGGATCGGGCCTCACCGCCTCAAGGCATACGGGAAAGCAGGAGTTGACGCATGCTCGCAAGTCGCACGACCCGCATCTCTTCATCGCCGACGATGAAGGGACTCATCGCCGCAGAGCGGCTTCGCCAGGCCGGCGTCGACGTCGTCGATCTCAGCGCGGGCGAGCCCGACTTTCCGACCCCAGAGCACGTGAAGGATGCCGCGCGCGCGGCCATCAGCGCCAACTTCACCAAGTACACGTCCAATTCCGGCACGAGCGAGTTGAAGCACGCGATCCTGGCGCGCTACAAGGCCGACTACGGCGTGGACTACGACGAAAGCGAGGTCATCGTCTGCGCCGGGGGCAAGCAGGCCCTCGTCAACGCGGCCCTCGCCGTGTTCGGTCCCGGCGACGAGGTGATCACGCATACGCCCGGATGGCCGACCATCGTCGAGCAGATCAAGCTCGCCGAGGCGACCCCGGTGATCGTGCGTTGCTCGCCGGAGGACGGCTTCGCGATCACGGCGCGTCCGTTCCTGGAGGCGTTCACCCCGCGCACCCGCGCGATCGTCATCAACTCGCCGGCCAATCCGACAGGCGCGCTCATCGGCGAGGCAGACATGGCGGCCATCGCCGACGCGGCCGCGGCGCGGGGCATCTGGATCATCCTCGACCTCTGCTACGAGAAGCTGATCTACGACCCGGTGCCGCACAATCTGCCCCGCGTGCTCGGTGAGCGCATGCGCGAGCGGACGATCCTCACCGGATCCGCCTCGAAGGCGTATGCGATGACGGGCTGGCGCTGCGGCTGGATGCTCGCCTCGAAGGAGGTCGTGGCTGCGTCCAATGCCATCCAGAGCCACGCGACGAGCAACGTGTGCTCGATCACGCAGAAGGCGGCGGTGGCCGCGCTGACCGGACCGCAGCAGTGCGTGACCGACATGCTCGACGAGTACCGCCGGCGTCGTGACCTGATCTGGTCGCTGCTGACGGCCGACCCGCGCGTGACGTGCGTCAAGCCGGCGGGTGCGTTCTACCTGTTCGTCGACGTGTCGTCCCTGCTGTCGCCGGACGGCCTGCGTACGAGCGGCGACTTCTGCCAGGCGCTGCTCGAGGACCGGCACGTCGTGGTCACGGCGGGTGAGGCCTTCGACGCACCGGGGTTCTTCCGGCTGTCCTACGCCGCCTCCACGGCGCGGCTGGAGGAAGCGGCGCGCCGGTTCCACGCGTTCATTGCCGACGTCGATGCCGGCAGGTACGCCACGCAGAACGCCTGACGTGCCACACGGCCCCTCGTGCCTCCGCTGCCGATCATGATGGTCCCCGCGTCCTACGGGCCCGTCAGTGACGCGTTCGTTGCGGCGCTGCAATCGGCCGGCGGCGCCGACCACGTGCGCACCGACGACGAGGCGCGGATCGCGTACGGCACCGACGCGCTGAAGAAGGGCAGGCCGGCCGATGTCGTGGTGTGGCCGGGGAGCACGGCGGAGGTTGCGGCGGTGCTGCGGGCCTGCAGCGCGCACCGTGTGCCGGTCGTGCCGCGCGGAGCCGGCACCGGCTACACGGGCGGAGCCGTGCCGTCATCAGGTGGCGTCGTGCTCGCGCTCGCGCGACTGAATCGCATCCTCGAGATCGACGAGCAGAACCTGCTGGCTGTCGTCCAGCCCCACGTCATCACCGGGGACCTGCAGAAGGCCGTCGAGGCCGTGGGCCTGTTCTACCCGCCCGACCCGGCAAGCCTGACCACGTCGACCATCGGCGGTAACGTCGCCGAATGCGCCGGAGGGCCGCGGGCGTTCAAGTACGGCGTGACCAAGCGCTACGTGCTCGGCCTCGAGGCCGTGCTCGCCTCGGGCGAGGTGATCCACACGGGCGGCAAGAGCGTGAAGAACGTTGTCGGCTACGACCTCACGCAGCTGCTCGTGGGATCGGAAGGCACCCTGGCGGTGATCACGCAGGTGATCGTCCGGCTCGTGCCGCTGCCGCCGACGCAGGTGACGCTGCGCGCGACGTTTGCGTCGATCCGGGACGCCGTGGGCGCGGTGACCAATCTGATTCGTGCGCGGGTCGTGCCGTCGGCACTCGAGCTGATCGACGGCGACTCGCTCGATGCGGTGGCGACGAGTCTCGGCACGCGGGCACTGGCGCCGGAAGGCACCGGCGCGGTGTTGCTGCTCGAGGTCGACGGCCTCGAGGAGACCGTCCGCGAGGAGGGCCGCCGCGTGGCGCAGGCCTGCCGTGACGCGGCGGCCACCGAAGTGCTCGTCGCCGAGGACGTCGCCACGCGACAGGAGCTGTGGCACGTGCGCCGGTCGCTCTCGCTCTCGCTGCGCGTGCTCGCGCCGCTGAAGATCAACCACGACGTGGTCGTGCCGAAGGGCCGCATCCCGGAGCTGTTCGACCTGATTGCGCAACTGCGCACATCGTCACCGGGCGTGCGCATGCCGTGTTTCGGCCACGTGGGAGACGGCAACATCCACGTGAACCTGATGCTCGATCCGGCCGATCCTCGGGCGGTGGCGTCGGCCCAGCGCGCCGAACGGCTGCTGTTCGAAGGCGTCGTGGCGCTCGAGGGCTCGATAAGCGGCGAGCACGGCATCGGCTTCTCGAAGCTGCCGTTCGTGCCGCTCGAGCTGTCGCCGGTGGAGATCGACCTGCAGCGTCGCGTCAAGGCCGCGTTCGACCCGCTGAACATCCTCAATCCGGGGAAGATGTTTCCTGCATAGCGGCAATTGCAGAATTGCCGAATTGTCACGACGAGCGCCAACCTTCGATGCATGACGTGGCTGGCGCAATTCCTGAAAT
>JAEYZV010000686.1 GCA_023427865.1 Acidobacteriota bacterium | reverse complement strand
GGAGGCAGAGATGACGAAATGGAACACGATCCTGGCGAGTACGGTCGCCCTGTCGATGGTTGTGGCCGTCGGCTGTGGCGACAACGACGAAGACACCGTGGCGAATGCGCCGGCCGCAGAAACCGCTGCTCCACCGGTGGCGGGCCAGACCAACGCCCCTGCCGCAGAGCCCGCCGCTGAGGGCGAGGTGACCGTTGCCGACATCGCCGGCAGCCCGGAGCGCTACATCGACAAGACGGTGACCGTCGAGGCGGACGTCGAAGAGGTGCTGAGTTCGTTCGCGTTCGCGTTGGACGAAGATTCTCCCGTGAGTGGAGGGATCGACAACGATCTCGTGGTCTTCAGCCCGAAGAGCTCGGGCCTCAGCGACATCGACGACCAGTGGCTGAACAACAAGGTGCGCGTCACGGGCCGCGTCGTGCAGATGAACGTGGTCGAGATCGAGCGTGAGATCGGCTGGGATCTGGACAGGAAGATCGAGGTCGAGTTCGAGAAGCCGCGACCCGTGATCATCGCGCAGTCGGTGGAACGGACGCAGCAGTAGCGCCCGCGCGGCAGCCCTCGACCTTCCGATCGACATCGGTGGCGCGATAGGCTGCCGCATGCCCGGCGTGCGCCCTCCGCTCCCCATCGGCGTCCTGTGCCTGTTGTTCGCGGCGGCGATTGGTTGTCGTTCGACGGCGCCGGAGGTCGCCGTGCCGCAGTGGACGACGCACGAGATCGCTTTGGAGTCGTCGGCGTCCTACGCCAACCCGTACACGGACGTCGACGTGTGGGTGCGCTTCGAAAACGACGTGGGAGAGCGGCTCGTCCGCCCTGCGTTCTGGGATGGCGGCGGCACCTGGAGGGTGCGGTTCGCGCCGCCCGACGCCGGGCGCACCTGGACCTGGAAGAGCGAGGCGTCGGTGAACGATGATGGCCTTGCCGGCCGGACGGGCACACTCCGGTCGGTCGCCTACGACGGCGGCAATCGGCTGTTGCGCCACGGGCTGCTGCGGATGTCGCCCGGCGGCCGCAGCGTGGTGCACGCCGATGGCACGCCGTTCCTCGTGGTCGCCGACACGGCCTGGTCGATCCCGTACCGCGCCACGCCGGAACAGGTGACGACGTACGCCGCAGATCGGCAGGCGAAGGGCTTCAACACGACGTTCCTGATCACGGTGCAGGGCGACAGGTTCGCCAAGGGGCCCGAGGCGCGCGACACGCCGCTCGGCTTCGATCGCGCTTTTGCCGACATCCCCGACGGCCACATCAACGTGCTGCAGCCGGACTACTTCCAAGTGCTCGACGGGCTCGTGCAGATCCTGATCGACCACGAATTGGCGCCGCTCTACGCGCCCGTCGCTCACGGCTACGGCTGGAAGGGCGAGACGGCGGTCGGCCCGGGCCTTCCGCCCGGCGAATATGCGCGCTATTGCCGTTACCTCGTCGCGCGATACGGCAGCATGCCCGCGTTCTGGCTCGTCAGCCTCGACAGCAACGGGCTGGCGCCGAGCATCAAGCCAGGCGGAGAGGCGATCGAGGAGTGGGATGCGTATCGCCAGCCGACCGGCCTGCACTACAGCCCCTACGACGACTACCTGGCCGACTGGGCGCAACCCGACAGCGACTGCTGCTTCCACGGCAACAAGAGCCATCAGGCCGAGCCGTGGCTGGACTTCCAATGGGCGCAGACCGGCCACGAAGGCAAGCCGCTGTACCACAAGGTGCAGCGCATGTACGACAACGAGCCGGTACGCGCCGTGATGAACGGCGAGTCCACGTACGAGGCGATGGGGCAGGGCAAGTACGGCCTCGGGTGGTGGCAGGGCGATGACGCCTGGAACCAGTTGATGCATGGCGGCACCATGGGTGTCGCGTACGGGGCCGTGAGCGTGTGGCAGTGGAAAGTGTCGCGCGACGAGCCGGGGTGGCCCGACTGGACGGACGCCCCGCTCTCGTGGCGGGACGCGCTGGACCTCGAAGGCGGGCAGTACGTCGGAGCGATCGGCCGCGCGTTCCACGGCTATGACTCCACCGACATCGAGCGGCGCTGGGACCTCGCGGAGGGGAACCGGCCGCTGCTGGCCAAGCCCGGCAGTCTCTACGTCGCCTATCTTGCGGATGGAGGGACGATCAGCATCCCGACGGCGCCCGCCGGCCTGCCGTTCGCGTGGTTCGATGCGCGTGCGGGTGAGTTCCGTGGCGGCGGTTTCGTCGAAACCGGAGGCCGCTTTGCGGCACCCGATGCGCGGCCGTGGGTTCTCTTTGTCGGTAAGCGCTCGCTTCAGTGACGAACGCGCGGTGGCGCGGCGCAAGTTGCCCTGGGTCGGTCAGGGCGCCAGCGACACGACGGCCCGTTCGATCACGCCGTCGGAAGCCTGGAGCGCCGCGCTCGCGTCCTCGCGCGTCCGACCGGTTCGTGCCATGACCACCGCGGTCGCGAGGTCGCCGCCCGCCGCATCGAGCGAGGCAGAAGCGGCTGCTTCGTCGAGCCCCAGCTCCGCCCGCAGGATGCGCACGGCACGCTCCTGCAGCTTGCTGTTGCGGGCCCGCATGTTCGTCATGCGATTGCCGCGCACGTACCCGAGCTGGATCATTGCCGTCGTCGAGATCATGTTCAGCACGAGCTTCTGCGCCGTGCCCGCCTTCATGCGCGTCGATCCCGCGACGACTTCGGGCCCGACGACGGGCACGATGGCGACGTCCACGGCCTGGGTGATGGCCGATCCCGGCACGCACGTGATCGCTGCCGTGAACGCCCCGACCGACCGCGCGTGCGTGACCGCGCCGATCGTGTAGGGGGTGCGCCCGGACGCGGCAATGCCGATCACGGCATCTGCGCTGCTGACGCCGCGCGCGGCTAGATCACGTGCTCCGGCCTCGCGGTCGTCCTCGGAGGCCTCCACCGCGCGGTGGCACGCCTCGTAGCCGCCGGCGATCACGCCCTGCACGAGTTCGGCGGACACGCCGTAGGTCGGCGGACACTCGGAGGCATCGAGCACGCCGAGCCGCCCGGACGTGCCCGTGCCCACGTACATCAGGCGTCCGCCGCGGCCAAGCCGCCCGACGACGCCGTCCACGGTCCTGGCGATGTTCGGCAGTTCGAGCCGAACCGCGGCAGGCACGCCGTGGTCCTCGTCGTTGATCAGCGCCAGCGTCGCGTCGATCGACAGCGTGTGGAGATCACGCGATCGCTCGTTCTCCTGCTCGGTGAGGGGGAGGTCGGACATCGCGGATGAGTGTAGCCTGCCGCCGGGCTCACGGCCTGGGCTGTGACTTGTACGACTTCGCCGCTTTGGCCATCAGCTTCCCGGATTCGGCCAGCAGCGCCTGCTTGCGCGTCGCGTCCTGCTCGAGTCCCGCCTGCGTCTTCAGCAGGTCCGCCTTGTGCAGGAGCGCGCCGGTGTGATCGGGACCGGCGGCAAGTGCGGCGTCGATTGACGATTGTGCCGCTTCCAGGTCTGCCGCCCGGTCCGCGGGGGGGCGCGTCTCGTCCAGGGCCCAGGCCGCGTACAAGCTGCCGAGCAGCAGGTACCGTTCGGGCCCGCGCGGCGCCAGTTCGACATGCCGCTTCGCCGCAGCGATCGCCGCGTCACGCTCGCCGCGCTGCTGGTGATGCCAGGCCGCCGAGCTCCAGAACTCCGCCGACGCGGCGTGCTTCGTCTTCATACTCTCGAGAAGCCGGTGCGCTTCCTGCGTCTTCCCCGCAGAGAGGAACTCGTTCATGTACGCGAAACCGTCGTACACCCGCTCGGGCGCCTCGCCGCGCAGCGCCGCCTGGCGGGTGGGATTGGCCTCCATGAACCGGCCGAACACCTGGGTGCCTCGCGCCTCGACGGCGGCCTTCTCCGGGCCCTCCGGGAGCTTGCTCGCGAGTGCGGTCAGCGCCGCCGCCTGCATCATCAGCACGTCGCGATCGTCCGGTGTGGTCTTCAGGATCTCCGTCGCGATCGCGTCGGCCGACCCGAGGAGCGGCCGCGCATCGTCGAGCGACATGCTGTCGCATTTCAGGAACAGGTCCGGCATCGCCATGCCGAGCACGAGCAGGCGATCGCGATCGACGGTGCTGCGCGCCGCCACGAGCACGCGCGCGGCCTCGCTGCAGCGCTGCTGCGCGGCCAGGCCGTGCGACAGCTTGATTGCCCACACCGGCGAGGCTGGATCCATCGCGATGAGGTCACGCGAGAGGCGCTCCACTTCCTCCGGTCGTCGGAAGTCGTCCTCCTCGTACACGCTCACGAGCTTGGCCGAGGCAATCTGCCGATACTGCGCATCGAGGGCCATGGCACGGCGGAAGTGAGCGACGATGCGCTCGAGGCGAGGGACGCGGCTGCCATCTGCAGGCGCAGCCGCGACGATGCTGTCGGCGTACGTCTGCGCGAGCAGCACGTCGGCGAGCTCGTAGTGCGCGCCGGCCTCTTTCGGGTATCGCGCGACGGCGGCCTCGAGCACTTTCACCGCCTCGGCCATCCTGTCGTCGAGACGCAGCTGCAGCGCCTTCGTCCGTTCGGCTTCCCAGCCCGCCTGGGCCTGAATCCCGGCCAGGAGCACACCCGCAAGTACTGACGCACGCACCATGGAGCCTCCCATGCACGCTGGCTGTCGTTGTTGGAGAGACGGTCATTATGAACCAGACTGGGACGCCGCTCCCCGAACGCGTACCATCTGGGTCGACGGCTTCCACGGGAGGTGCCATGGCCAGTCAGAATCCGGTCGGGTGGTTCGAGATCTACGTCCAGGACATGGATCGCGCGCGCAAGTTCTACGAGGCCGTGTTCCAGACCACGCTGCAGCCGCTGCCGGTGCAGGATCTCGAGATGTGGGCGTTCCCGATGCACGATGGTGCGCCGGGGGCCGCCGGCGCGCTCGTGAAGATGGCGGGCGTGCCATCGGGCGGCAGCACGATGGTCTATTTCAACTGCGACGACTGTGCGGTCGAGGGCGGTCGTGTGGCGGCAGCCGGCGGCAAGGTGCGCCGCGACAAGATGTCCATCGGCGAGTACGGCTTCGTCGTGCTCGCGGAGGACACGGAAGGCAACATCTTCGGCCTGCACTCGGGGCAGTAGGTGCCTGGAAAGAGGCGCGCCGCCGGGCCGAACGCCGGATGATTCCCCCCCGTGCCACCAACCACGACGACGCGTGAAGACGTGCATGGAGATGGCGGGCCCGTCACGGTGCGGCGCCGCGGTGCCGACGACCTGACGCCACGGGGCAATCGCGTCACCCACCAGTTCGCGGCTCTTGCGTTCTACACGGCTGGCGTTTCGTTGGTCGAGCAGAGGGGCAGATGGAGGCTCGAAGCGGGAGACGTGCTCGTCGTGCCCCCCTGTGAGCCCCACCGCGCGACCGACGTCCAGCGCGCCGAGTTCTGGGGCGTCGGCATCTGCGTGTCGTGCCTTCCACCCCATGCGGCGCCGCAGCTGCTGGCGCCCTTCGAGCGGGTGCGCGCAGGAGGTTCCGCCGTCGTCCGCATCCCCGAGTCGCGGCGTACGTACCTGGAGCGTCTTTTCGAGGAGTTGCACAGCGCCGTGCAAGGCGTGGCGGAGGGGCGACTGCTCGTGCAGCACAGCCTCCTCACGCTCATCGTGAACGAGGTCGACCAGGCGACCCGGTTCGAGGGTGTCGCCGATGTCGCTTCCGGGGACGCACCGCCTTCCCCGCGAGGCGGCGTCGTCGCGGAAGCGCTCGGCGTGATCCAGCGGCGCTGCCTCGGGTCGCTGTCGCCTGGCGATGTGGCTGCCGCCGTCGGCCGATCCGCCGCGTATGTCACGACCGCGGTGTCGCGCGAAACCGGCCGGCCGGTCGGCGCGTGGATCACGGCGTTCCGACTGGCCGAGGCGCGGCGGTTACTGCTGCATGCCGAGCTTCCCGTCGAGGACGTTGCCGCGCGCGTCGGGTACGCCGACGTCACGCACTTCATCCGCATGTTCCGACGCGAGCACGGAGTGACGCCCGCGGCCTGGCGCGATCGCGCGAGAAGGTCAGGCGCGCGCGGCTGACAGGGCGGTCTCGACGGTGAGTGCGCGGTTCATCGCCGCCGCCGCCCTCGCGCCCGCCGCAGCCGCCAGCGTCGCCGACTGCATCGCCGTCGTCAGATCGCCGGCCGCGTGGATGCCGGGGATCGAGGTCATCGCATCGGCGTCCACCTGCACGTAGCCGTCAGCGTCCAGTGCCAGGCCGAGCCGAGCGACGAGCGCCGTCTGCCGTTGCGCCGGATGCGCGAAGAGCACGCGGCGCGGGACCGTCGTGCCGTCGGCGAGCTGCACGCCCGTCAAGGGCGGTCGCCCGCCCAGACCAGCTGCGGGAGGGTACAGCGCGCTGCCCTGATGCGCTGACGACGGTTCGTCGGCATCGCCGGACACGACGGCGGCGATCGGTCGTTCCTCGAGCGGAATCTGCGCCGTGGCGAGTCGCT
>JAEYZV010000681.1 GCA_023427865.1 Acidobacteriota bacterium | reverse complement strand
CAACAAGGGACAACGACGCGTGTCGCCCGGGGCGATCAGCGGGGCGATTGGGGATTCGGGATTCGGGGATTGGGGATTCGGGATCGGGGATTCGGAACTCGGGGCTCGGGGTGGGGGATTCGGGACTAGGGTCGGCGTCGCAGCCCGGCCATGAACGGCGACGCTTCCTGCCGCGCGTGACGGATTACCATCAGCCATGCCACTAAATCGGCGCGGGTTCCTGGCCGCCGCAACCGCCGTCACATCGGGGGCGCTACTTCGCGCCGAGCGAGCCAGCGCAGCGACGACGCTGGCGCAGGCGGCCGAACGCATCCGGCCGTACGCAGCCAATCCCTGGTACTGGCAGTACAAGGGCCAGCCGGTGCTGCTGCTCGGTGGGAGCAAGGACGACAACCTGTTCCAGATTCCCGATCTCGAGGCGCACCTCGACGAGATCCGCGCGGCCGGCGGGAACTACATCCGCAACACCATGAGCGACCGGCGCGACGGCGGCTTCGAGGCGTACCCGTTCCTGCAGCTGCCCGACGGCGCCTACGACCTCGGGCAGTGGAACCCGGAGTACTGGGCGCGCCTGGATCGCATGCTCGCCCTCACGCGGGCCCGCGACATCATCGTGCAGATCGAAGTGTGGGACCGGTTCGACTACTCGCGCGACAACTGGACGCCGCACCCGTACAACCCCGCGAACACGCGCAGCTACACAGCGGAGAGCACGGGGCTTGCGGCCACGTACCCGAAGCATCCCGGCGCCAACGAGCAGCCGTTCTTCTTCAGCACACCGGAGCAGCGCAACATCACGCCGCTCCTGCAGGTACAGCAACGGTTCGTGGATCAGGTGCTCGCCCGCACGCTGCCGCAGCCGCACGTGCTGTACTGCATCGACAACGAAACGTCAGGCGACGAGACGTGGAGCACCTACTGGGCGACGTTCATCCGGGAACGTGCGGCACGCGCCGGTGTCGAGGTGCACGTGACCGAGATGTGGGACGACCACGACCTGCGCTCGCAACAGCATCGCCGCACGTACGATCATCCCGACCGGTACACCTTCGTGGACGTGTCGCAGAACAACCACCAGAAGGGTCAGGCGCACTGGGACAACTTCCAGGCCGTGCGTGCGCACCTGTCGCCCAAGCCACGCCCGGTGAACACGGTCAAGACGTACGGCTCGGATGAGGGCCCGTACGGCACCGACATCGACGGCCTGCAGCGCTGGTGGCGACACCTGGTCGCCGGGGCCGCGGCCGTGCGATTCCACAGGCCGAAGTCCGGTCTCGGCCTCTCGACAAAGGCGGTGGCTTCCATCCGAGCGGGCCGGAAGCTCGAGTCGGTCGTGAAGCCCTGGACGATGACGCCTGCAAACGAGCGCCTGCAGCAGCGCGCCGCCGACGCGGCCTATCTTGCAGCGACCGCCGACGGAGCCTGCGTCCTCTTCTTCCCGGCACCGGGCAAGGTGGTGCTCGACCTCACACCAGCGACGCGTCCGCTCGAGGCCAGGTGGATCTCGATCGACACCGGCGAGTGGGGACCTTCGACGACGTGGAAGGCAGGCGCGCCACTCGAGGTTGCTACTCCCGGCGACGGTCTCTGGGTAGCCGTCGCCACTCCCAGGTAGGGGCGACTCCCGAGCGCCCGGCGTCGCGCGAGCTCCTCACGCAAGCGGCCAGATCGCGGCGAGCACGAGCGTGGCCACGAGCCCGACGCAGCCCTCGATGAACACCATCGCGCTCGCGGTCTTCAACGTCTCGGCTTCCGTCATGCCGCTCATGCGCGAGATGACCCAGAAGCCGCTGTCGTTCATCCACATCCCGATCTTCGACCCCGCTCCGATCGCCAGCGCGACATAGACGGGGTGGTACGGCAGCTGGCTCGCGAGGGCGATCGGGCCGACGATGCCGACCGCCGTGATCATCGCCACGGTTGCCGAGCCCTGGGCGATGCGCACGAGCGCGGTGATGCCCCAGGCGATCGGCAGCAGCATCAGCTTCTGTTCGGGCACGGTGGCGGCGGCAAGTTCCGCCATGCCCGCCTGCCGGAGCGTGGCGCCGAGCGCGCCACCAGCCGCGATGATCAGGATGATCTCGCCAGCCTCGACGATGCTGTCGCGCACGGTCCGCCGCACGAACTCGGGGTGGGCGGCGGTCGCCGTCGGGTTGCCGTAGTACGCAAGCAGCGCCAGCGCGACGCCGGCCGAGATCGTGAGCGCGAGGTTCTTGTCGCCGAGCACGGCGATCGCGGTGACGACGGCCTCGGGGAGACCGTAGGTGGAGGTGCCGAGCGCGGAGTCGGCACTGATCAGCACCACGGGCAGCAGGATCGGCAACAGCGACAGCGAGAGCGGCGGCAACGTGCGAAGGTCTGGCGCTTGCAGGCTCGCGACCGTGGTGGCAGCGTCTGCCGAACCGACGCCGGAGCGCAGCGGAAATCCCCAGCGGCGGTCTGCGTACTTCGCATACCCGTAACCGGCAATCGCCGCGATGGCCGCGACGATCGCCCCCTGCCGGATCATGAGTGCGATGTCGACGCCCATCGCGTCGGCCACGAACAGCGGGCCGGGTGTCGGCGGCACGAGCGAGTGCGTCATCGTGGCGCCCGCGACGATGGCGAGCACGAAGAGCACGTAGTTGCGCCGCGTCTCCACCCACATGGCCTTGGCAAGCGGCAGGAGCAGGTAGAACACGGCCTCGGCGAACATCGGGATGCCGAGCAGGAACCCGCTGCCGAGAAACGCCAGCGGCGTGCGTTGCACGCCGAGCGCGGTGCGCAGCGAGATGACGATGCGCTCGGCCCCCCGTGCGGCCATCAGGCAGCCGCCGAGAATGGAGGCCATCGCGATGAGGATGCCGATGTCGAGCGCGGTCCGGCCGAAGCCCTGCGCGACACGCTCGCCGATGGTGGCCCCCTCCGCGCGGGGGGCCGGGGGGGCCGCGTCCGGTGTGGTCACCCAGTCGCCGGGCAGCAGAGCATCGCGCTGGCGTTCGAGCACGGCGAGCCGCACGGGACCCGCGATCGAATCCTCCCCCCCAAGGTCTGCAGCGGCCATCGCCACACGTGCGATCCGCTGCGGTGGCTGCGTGCCGCTCCCGAGCCGGAACACGTTGTACTCCGTGCCCGCGGCGATCTGCCCGCGTCGTGGCGTGGCGAACACCGCCGCGCCGTCGGTACCGACGCGCTCGATGCGGACGCCGTCGCGCGTGAGTTCGTGGCGCTCGATCGACGCGTCGGGCGTCAGCGCGGCAACCGCAAGGGCGGCAACGATGAGCGTGAGGAAGGCGTGCATGCGGAACGCCAGCACGCCCGTGAGCACGATCGCCAGGGCGATCGCCAGAATCGGCAGTGGACTCAAGAGGCGGTTAGCGTAGACTTCCGCGACCGGATTTTCCAGCGTCCCGCGATGCCAGACCCACGCGCGCCCATAGTTCCGGATGCCACGCCGCGCCGCCAGAGGCGCAACGCCGCCGATCTGCGCTCACAGCGTTGGTTCGCGCCCGACGACCTCCGCAGCTTCGGGCACCGCAGCCGCCTTCGGCAGATGGGGTACTCGGCGGCCGATGCCGAGGGCAAGCCGGTCATCGCGATCCTCAACACCTGGAGCGACCTCCAGCAGTGCCACGGGCACCTCCGCGAGCGGGCCGAGGACGTCAAGCGCGGGGTGTGGCAGGCGGGGGGCTTTCCCGTCGAGATCCCGGTGCTCTCGCTTTCGGAGATGTTCGTCAAGCCGACGGCGATGTTCCACCGCAACCTGCTGGCGCTGGAAGTGGAGGAGGTGCTTCGGTCGCAGCCGATCGACGGCGCCGTGCTGATGGGGGGCTGCGACAAGACGGTGCCCGGCCTCCTGATGGGTGCGATCTCGATGGATCTGCCGGCCGTGTTCCTGCCGGCAGGCCCCATGCTCGCGGGGCGGTACCGGACCGAGCGGCTCGGCAGCGGCACGGACGTCTGGAAGTACTGGGCCGAACGCAAGGCGGGCAACCTCGACGAGTGCGCGCTGCGCCAGATCGAGGAGGGTATCGCCCGCTCTCCGGGTACGTGCATGACGATGGGGACGGCCTCGACGATGGCGTCGATCGTCGAGGCGCTCGGGATGACGCTGCCGGGCGCGGCGACGATCCCGGCCGTGCACTCTGCCCACGCGCGGCTGGCCGCTGCCTGCGGGCGGCGCGCCGTGGAGCTCGTGTGGGAAGACCTCAAGCCATCCGAAGTGCTCACCGCCGATGCGTTCAGGAACGCAATCGTCGCCGACATGGCGTTGTGCGGGTCCACCAACGCCATCATCCACCTGATCGCGATGGCCCGCCGCGCTGGTGTGCCGCTCTCCATCGATGATTTCGACCGGCTCTCGCGTGAGGTCCCGGTCATCGCCAACATCCGGCCGGCCGGCGAGTACCTGATGGAGGACTTCCACGATGCCGGTGGCGTGCGCGCGTTGCTCTCCCGGCTGCGCGAGCACCTCGCGCTCGATTGCCTGACGGTCTGCGGCCAGCCGCTCGGCGAGGTGATCGCGGGCGCCGAGGTGCTGTCCGACGACGTCATCCTGCCGATCGATCGCCCGCTCGCGCGAGCAGGCGGCACGTTCGTACTGCGCGGCAACCTCGCGCCGGATGGCGCCGTGATCAAGCCGACCGCCGCCGAGCCGCACCTGTTGAAGCACGTCGGCCCTGCGCTCGTGTTCCCCACGTACGCCGACCTGAAGGCCCGCATCGACGACCCCGCCCTCGCGGTGACACCGGATCACGTGATCGTGCTCCAGAACGCCGGCCCGGTCGGCGCACCGGGCATGCCCGAGTGGGGCATGCTGCCGATACCGCAGAAGCTGCTGCGCGAGGGCGTCCGCGACATGGTGCGCATCTCCGATGCACGCATGTCGGGCACGAGTTATGGCACCTGCGTGCTGCACGTGGCGCCGGAGTCTGCCATCGGCGGACCGCTCGCGCACGTGCGCGACGGGGACCTCATCGAGCTCGACGTCGCCGCACGACGCCTGCACCTGCTCGTGAGCGACGAGGAGCTCGCCGCACGTCGTGCGACATGGACGCCGGCGCCGCGCCGGTACGAGCGGGGCTACAGCCGCTTGTTCCTCGAGCAGATTACGCAGGCCCCGGACGGCTGCGACTTCACCTGTCTGGCGCGTGGCGACTGCGGGCCGACGCCTGAGCCGGATATCTACTGAGTACGTGGAAATTGCAGAATTGCAGAATTGCAGAATTGCCGAATTGCACCATTTCGCTCCGCGAACGTCGGAAGGCCATCACCTGTTGGACTTCGGGTTGGCGGTATCGTGATCCTGCAGTCAAGCAATTCTGAAATTCTGAAATTCTCTCCTTCCCCTTCTCCCCGATGCTCACTTCCCCACTGACCGCGGCGCACTTCCATCGCTCCGTCATGGCCGTGCCCCCGCTCGCGCGGGATGCCGACCGCGCG
>JAEYZV010000666.1 GCA_023427865.1 Acidobacteriota bacterium | reverse complement strand
CTGGCGTGCGAGCGCCTCCGCGTCGCTCGTCGGTTGCTGGCAGGTGAACCCTACGCACACGTAGGCCGTCGGCCGTCCGTCCCGCATCGCCAACGTCTCGAGGAACGGCAGCAGGTGCGCGAGCCGCGCCTGAGCATGCCCGGGAGCCACGGGTACGATCACGGAGAACGGCAGGTACTGGCGCGCCACGGCGGCGTGCAACGTCTGCGTGGCCTCGTGCCCCGGCGGGCCGACCACGACGATCTGGCGCAGCCCGGCGTGCCACGTCGCGAGGTTGGCGAGCATGAACGGCACCGCGCGGGCAGCCTGGCCGATGGCCAGCCCGCCACGCGCGAGCGTGCGTTCGATGCGGGACACCGCCGCGGCGTCGGGCGCGAGGTGCACGAGGCGCAGCAGTGTCGCGACGGCGACCGAGCTGGCCGCGGGCTCGGCGCCGTCGTAGTCCTCCTTCATGCGCAGCAGCACGCTCGGGTCGTCGCCGCTCGTCGAGAACCAGCCTGCCGCGACATCGTCCCAGAACCTCGCGTCGAGCTGCGCCTGCAGGTCGCGCGCCCACTCGAGCCAGGCCGCATCCCCGGTCGCCTCGAACAGTTCCAGCAGCCCGTACGCGAGGCATGCGTAATCTTCGGCGTATGCGTCGATGGCCGCGTCGCCGGCGCGCCAGCGGCGGAGCAGCCGCCCCTCGTTCGGCCGCCAGAGGTTGTCGCGGAGGAACTGGGCGGCGCGTTCGGCGGCCCCGAGCCACGCCGCGGCCTGCCCGCTCTGGTGCCGGAGCTGCCGTGCGGCGCGCGCGAACGCGGCGATCATCAGGCCGTTCCAGGCCGTGAGGACCTTGTCGTCGAGCCCGGGCCTCGGACGTTCGCGGCGATGCACGTGCAGCCGCTGCCGTGCCGTGCGGAGATCGCGGATGATCTCGTCGACCGGCCGGCCGAACTCCGCCGCCAGGTCCTCGAGGTCGCGCGCGACGTAGAGGACGTTGCGACGCCGGAACTCGCCCTGCGGATCGTGTGCGTTGCCGTCGGGCAGCAGTCCGAAGCGGGCGATGACCAGCGGCGCGAGCGCCTCGCCGACCGCGTCGGCGATCTCCTCCAGGCTCCACAGGTAGAACGCGCCTTCCAGCTTGCGCGGGTGCGGTGCGTCCGCCTCGTCGGCAGGCACGCTGTCGGCGTCCTCGGCCGAGAAGAAGCCGCCTTCGGCTCCTGTCAGTTCCCGCGCCACGTAGGCGAGCGTGTCCTCGGCCACCGACGCGTAGAACGGGTCCTCGGATGCCTGCGACGCCTCGAGCAGCGCGAGCACCAGCTGCGCCTGGTCGTACAGCATCTTCTCGAAGTGCGGCACGCGCCAGAACGCGTCGACCGAGTAGCGATGGAAGCCCCCGCCCACATGATCGCGGATGCCCCCGGTCGCCATCGCGCGCAGCGTTTCGAGCGTCATCTCGAGCCCCTCCGGGTTGCCCGACAGCGCCGAGTGCCGCATCAGGAAGAGGAGCTCGGACGGGCGCGGGAACTTCGGCGCGGCGCCGAAGCCCCCGAAGCGGGCATCGTAGGCCTGCACGTACTGCTTCAGGCCTTCGTCCAGTGCGGCGGGGGGCGCGATGACGACCCCGCCGTCGACCTGCGGCTCGGGGCGCGTCGCCTCCCGCAGACGCTCGGTCAGCGTGGCGGCCGACGAGGCCACGCGCTCGCGCTCGTCGCGCCACACACGGCTGATCTCCTGCAGCACCTCGAGGAACCCCGGGCGGCCCATGCGCGACGTCGGCGGGAAGTACGTGCCGCCGTAGAACGGCTGGAGATCGGGCGTGAGGAAGACGCTCATCGGCCACCCGCCCTGCCCCGTCGTCGCCTGCACGAAGAGCATGTATACGCGGTCGATGTCGGGGCGCTCCTCGCGGTCCACCTTGATGCTCACGAAGTGCGCGTTGAGCATCGCGGCAATGCCCGCGTTCTCGAACGACTCGTGCTCCATCACATGGCACCAGTGGCACGTGCTGTAGCCGACCGAGAGGAAGATGGGCTTCTGCTCGGCACGAGCCCTGGCCAGAGCCTCGGGCCCCCAGGGGTACCAGTCGACGGGATTGTTCCCGTGCTGGAGGAGGTAAGGGCTGCTCTCGCCTCCAAGGCGGTTGGCCATCGGGCCATCTTAGCCTGATGTAAAATCCAGCCCCTGGAGAGTACCGTGACCGTGGAACGCCGCAAGCGCGTGGCCCTGTTGGTGGAGGATGAGTTCGAGGACGCCGACGTCGCAGGCACCAGTGACCTGCTCCGCTCGTCCGGGGTCGACGTCGTCGTGGTAGGGCCCATCGCGGAGCGCACGTATCGCGGGCGGAAGGGCATGCAGGTCGCGGCCCAGCTCGCCGCCGGCAAGGCGCACGCGCGCGACTTCGACGCGGTGGTCATCCCCGGCGGTCACGCACCGGACCGCATGCGCATGCGCCACGCGATGACCGATCTCGTGCGCGAGATGATTGCGGGCAGCAAGCCCGTCGCCGCCATCGACCGGGGCGCGCAACTGCTGATCTCGGTCAAGGCCGTGGCCGGGCGCACCATCACCTGCTGGCCTTCCATCGCCATCGACATCAAGAATGCCGGCGGCCGGTACGTGGACCGTCCCGTCGTCGAGGACGGCTGCGTGATCACGGCGCGCAAGGCCGACGACGTGCCGCACTTCGCGGCAGCCATCCTGAAGGCGCTCGGCAACCTCCAGCCGGCGTCGTGACCGCGGCCGTCCTGTCCCTGTGACCCACATCCCGCAACACGAAATCATCAGGCACTTCGGTCATCGTCCCACCGTGACGGGTGAGGCGCCGGGACGGGTGAACCTGATCGGCGAGCACACCGATTACGCCGGCGGCTTCGTGCTCCCCACGGTGATCCCGCAGACGACGGTCGTGGTCATGGCGGCCAATCCCGGCACGAAGGCGAGGCTGTGGAGCGCGGCCGTGCCGCTCGAGCAGCAGCAGGCCCGCTACGTCGTCGGCGAGGAGGCGCGCACCGGCGGCTGGGCCGACTACGTGCAGGGCGCCACGGCGGTGCTTCGCTCGGCAGGCCATCAGGTGAGCGGCTTCGATGCCGTCATCAGGTCGGAGGTACCGTTGGGCAGCGGCTTGTCGTCGAGCGCGTCGCTCTCGGTGGCGGTCCTGCGCGCCCTGCGCGACCTCTTCGACCTGCGCCTCGACGATGCGGTGCTGGCAGGGCTGGCGCGCCGCATCGAGACGGAGTTCATCGGCGTGCCGATTGGCGTGATGGACCCGATCGCCGTGGCGCTCGGCACGGCCAACCACGCGCTGTTCCTCGACACCCGCGACCTGTCGTGGCAGCTCGTGCGCATGCCGCCGACCGCCGAAATCGCCGTCGTGAACTCCGGGATCAGCCACAGCCACGCGACAGGCGGTTACCGCGTGAGGCGTCAGGAGTGCGAGGCCGCCACGCGTGCGCTCGGTGTCGGACAACTGCGCGATCTCGGGGAGAACGACCTGTGGCGCCTCGATGCACTCGAGCCGACGCTGCAGAAGCGCGCACGCCACATCATCACCGAGAACGCACGCGTGCTGGCCGCGGTCGACGCGTTGCGCAAGCGCGACACCGTCAGGTTCGGCGCACTGATGGACGCGTCCCACACGTCGCTGCGCGATCTGTACGAGGTGTCGACGCCGGAGATCGATCGCATGGTGGAGATCGCCCGCCAGCAACGCGGCGTGTTCGGCGCCCGCATCACCGGCGGCGGCTTCGGCGGCGCGATCGTGCTGCTCGTGCAGGCAGGCGAGGCCCAGCGTGCGGCCGCAGCCGTTGCGGAGGGCGCGCGGGCGGAACTCGGCCTGCGCCCGCAGGTGCTCGTGCCGCCGCCGCGCTCGTAGGCCTGGGCATGAGGCGGCTCGGGGAGCGGGCGCCCTACCGTCCTGATCGCCCTGCGAAGGCCGGCGGCCGACCGACCAAGGCCGTCCGCTTCGAATGAGCAGCCCCACCGTCGCTACGGCAGCGCCAACTCCCTGCAGTCACGCCTCTTCGTGTTTCTGCCGTGCCAGGCGGCGAATCTGCGCGTACGCCACGGTGAGTTCCACGCCGTAGAGCAGCACGACGGCCGACACGAACACCCACAACAGGAACACCACGACGCTGGCGATCGTGCCGTGCACGCTGAAGCGCGACAGGTCACGGACGTACCAGCCGAAGCCGGCCAGCGCGCCGCGCCACAGCAGGCCGGCGACGATGGCGCCCGGCCACACGTCACGGAAGCGGACCTTGTTGGTGTTGGGCACGAAGTAGAAGATCAGGCCCATCACCATGATGACGAGCAGCGTGCTCGCCCAGCGCGCCCACAGCCCGCGCAGCGAATCGAGGCCCGGCGTGTTGTTGAGAACGCTGGAGAACCAGTGCGCCTCGACGATGCTGCCGGCGCTGATCAGGAGCAGCGCGGCCAGCAGCAGGACGCCGGCGGCGACCAGCATCGTGAAGGCCACGAGCTTGTGCTTGAAGTAGTTCGGCTGCCGCTCGACCCGCCATGCGTAGTTGACCGCCGTCGTGATCGCGCCGAACACGCCGAGCGCCGACCAGATCATCAGCATGCTGGCAAACAGTCCGAGCTGGACGCGCTGCTGCCGGAACGCGTCGACCTGCGTGGAGATGAAGTCGAACTGCCGCGGGAAGTAGCGCAGCACGAAGTTGAACACCTTCAGCCGCGCGACCTCGTCGGTGGTGACGCTGCCGAGGATCGAGAACACCAGCAGGAAGAACGGAAACAGCGACAGCAGCGCGTAGAACGAGATCGACGACGCGTAGGTGAGGTTGTCGCTGTTGACGAACCGCATCGCGGCACGCCAGGCCGCCAGACCGACGGCGCGCGGCACCGACAGGAGGTAGCGGCCCAGCTGGTGTCGCAGGTGGGGAGGGGCCGCGTTCGTTCCGGACGCAGCAGGCGTGGCGACGATGTTGCGGCTCACGACGCGAGACACGCGGACGGGCTCGTTCCCGTCCGCGCCCGGACCACGGTCAGCTGAAGGTCTCGTCGGCGGCCGGCGGCGGGGGCACCTGCTGCGGGTCGCGCCCTTCGCGGACGGCCTGTGCGGCCTCGCGCGCCTTCTCGGCCGCGGTCTGGTACATCGCCTTCCCACGCTCGGCAAAGTGCGTCACGCGGTCGGAGGCGGTCCCGAGGCCCTCGCGCGCCCGCTCCCGCGCGCGCTGAGCGCGCTCGGTCACGTCCCGGCGCGTCTCCTCGCCCGGACGCGGTGCGAACAGCAATGCCAGGCCCGCGCCGAGCATGGAGCCGGCGATGAACCCGATGAGGAAGTTCGCGCCGCCATGGCGGCCATTCCGATCGTCTACGTTCATGTTCTCCTCCTGGAGTCAGCTGCGGCCGGTGTCGCGGGTCACGTCACGCAGCGTGCTCCAGCTCTGCTCGGCGACGCTGCGTGCGTGCTGTACCGAGGCGTGCAGTTCCTGCAGGCGCGCGAGTGCGTCTTCGAGACCCGGCTCGAACTGCTGGCGCAGCTGTTCGCCGTGCCTGGTGAAGAACAGGTACCCGGCCACGGCGCCTCCGAGCGCCCCGGCAACGGCCGACACCACGATTTTCGTCCTCTCCCTCACGCGTCCGGGCTCCTCCACGTGCGACGTCAAGGCCCACGTGCGCCCATTCAAGCATGGGCGCCACGGCTGACACCAGCACGCAAGTGCCCCGGGCCACGATTGACGCATCAGTTCGGCAGGTGGGACGCCTCGGCGGGGCGTGTCCACCGGGGCCACGCGGCCCGGGTTCCCGGGACCGGCTCCGCCGTGCCGACGTTCGGCTGCCGTCCGTTCCGACGGTCCGCCGTTCGACGCTCCTCGTTCGGTCGCGTCGCTACGCCGGTGACTCGCTCGGCGCATCGACGGCAATCCGGCGTCGCGCGCGCGGCGGAGACGTGATCCCGTGCTTCTTCATCTTGCTGTACAGGGTCGGGCGGTAGAGCCCGAGCAGTTGCGCCGCGTCCTGCTTGTTCCAGTTCGTGCGCTGGAGCGCCTGCAGGATGGCCATGCGCTCGATCTCGGCCAGCGTGGCAGTGGCCGGCAGCACGTCCTGTGGGGCCGGCGCGCCCGCCCCGGACGCCGTCACCGAATCGGGCAGGTCCTCGGGCTGCAACTCCTGGCCGCGCGCGACGAGCACGCCGCGCTCGATGACGTTCTCGAGCTCGCGGACGTTCCCGGGCCAGCGATGCTGCATCAGGCGGTGGTACGCGGCTGGGCTGACGCCGCGGATCGATCGGCCGTGGCGTTCGTTGTACAGCGCGAGGAAATGCTGGCACAGCAACGCGACGTCCTCCAGCCGCTCGCGCAGCGACGGCACGCGCACGGTGATCGTGTTGATGCGGAAGTACAGGTCCTCGCGCAGGCGACCGTCCCTGAGCGCCACGTCCACGTCCACGTTGGTCGCGCAGACGAGGCGGAAGTCGACGCGCACGCTGCGATCGCTGCCAATCGGACGGAACTCGCGCTCCTGCAGGACGCGCAGCAGCTTTGCCTGCAGGTACGA
The DNA here is from genome assembly GCA_023427865.1 of Acidobacteriota bacterium. GTDB lineage: Bacteria > Acidobacteriota > Vicinamibacteria > Vicinamibacterales > Vicinamibacteraceae > Luteitalea. The sequence goes on along the minus strand of JAEYZV010000666.1, from coordinate 2,533 downwards.
CGGCATCTCCCCGATCTCGTCGAGCAGCAGCGAACCGCCTTCGGCCATCGCCAGCAGGCCCGCCTTGTCGGTGAAGGCGCCCGTGAACGCCCCACGGCGGTAGCCGAACAGCTCGGCCTCGATCAGTTCCTTGGGCAGGGCCGCGCAGTTGATCTTGACGAACGGCGCCTCCGCGCGCGCGCTGTGCGCGTGCATGGCGTTGGCGATCATCTCCTTGCCCGTGCCGTTCTCGCCGAGCACGAGGATGTTCGCGTCGCTGCCGGCGACGGCGCCCACGAGCTCGAACAGCTCGAGCATCTTCTTGCTCTGTCCGATGATGGCCGGGAATCGCCGCGGCGCGTCGAGCTGCCGGCGCAACCGCTGGTTCTCCGAACGGAGGCGCACGCGCTCGGCGGCCCGGTCGAGCTCCTCGGCCAGTTCGTCGGGCTCGACGGGACGCGTCACCACGGCGAACGCGCCAGCGCGCAGCCAGTCGGCCGATCGCACCGGCGACTCGTGCCGACGCACGATCACCGCGTCGGCCCCGGGCAGCAGCAGCCGCCACTGGCGGAACGCGTCGACCTCGGCGGCTTCGTCGGCGTCGACGAGGAGGACGTCTGGGGTCCACGTCTCGAGGGAGGTTTCGACGTGGGCCGCGCCTGTCGCTCGCATGTCCACGTCGCGCCGCTCGGCGAGCCGCTCCAGGCCGCGCCGGATGCCGGCGTCGGCCTCGCCCACGAGCAGGACGTTCAGGCGTGTGTCAGCGAGCATGTCCAGCTTCGATACAGCAATCGCCGGCCATCGTGTCATGAGGCCGGACGCGAACTGTCGGGTTTCGGTGCGTCACGCCCACAAGCGTAACAAAGCCTGACGCGAGAAGAACCCCACCTTGGTCGGGTAACGTCCGGCGTAGCGAAGGATGTCTTCGTCCGCGGATCCGTATAATCCGCCCATGCCTCAGGACCCTGCGAACCCACCGGCGCCACGGCCCCGCGAGACGCCGCCCGTCCGGCTGCATGCGCAGGGCGACCCGCCAACCGTGTGCGAGAGGTGTGGCGCCGAGATGTTCCGCATGCACGCGGTGTGGCGGTGCCCGGCCTGCGGCTACAAGACCGACTGCTGTGGCTGGTAAGGGATGGACCTGCTGCACAGCGCCGTCGATCCCGGGAGCGTCGAGTTCCAGCGCAACGCACGCAGCATGGACGCCCTCGTCGCCCAGCTTCGCGAGCGTCGGGCTCGGGCACGCGAAGGCGGCGGGGCCGATGCGCAGGCGCGGCAGCGCGCGCAGGGCAAGCTGACCGTCCGGGAGCGCCTCGGTCGCCTCCTCGATCCATCGACGCCGTTCCTGGAACTGTCGCCGCTCGCGGCCTGGGGCCTTCATGACGACGAGGCGCCCGGCGCGGGACTCGTCACTGGCGTGGGCCGCGTCTCCGGCCGCGAGGTGCTGGTGGTGGCCAACGACGCCACCGTCAAGGGCGGCACGTACTTCCCTTTGACCGTCAAGAAGCACCTGCGGGCCCAGCAGGTCGCGCTCGAGAACCGGCTCCCCTGCGTCTACCTCGTCGATTCGGGCGGCGCGTTCCTGCCCCTGCAGGCCGAGGTGTTCCCCGACCGCGAGCACTTCGGGCGGATCTTCTTCAACCAGGCGCGGATGTCGGCCGAAGGTATCGCCCAGATCGCCGTGGTGATGGGGTCCTGCACCGCCGGCGGCGCCTACGTGCCCGCGATGTCGGACCAGACCGTCATCGTCAACGGCACGGGCACCATCTTCCTCGGGGGTCCGCCCCTCGTGAAGGCGGCCACTGGCGAGGACGTCACCGCCGAAGCGCTCGGCGGCGCGGATGTGCACACGCGCTGGTCCGGCGTCGCCGACTACTATGCCGAAGACGACGAGGACGCGCTCCAGTTGGCACGGACCATCGTCTCGACCGTGCCCGTGCAGGCACGTCCTTCCGACCGTGCGGCGACCGAGGGTCCTGCGTACGATCCCCGCGAGTTGTACGGACTGATTCCGGACGACCTGCGCAAGGCCTACGACGTGCGTGAGGTGATCGCACGCCTGGTGGACGGTTCCCGCTTCGACGAGTTCAAGGCCCGGTACGCGACGACGGTCGTCACCGGGTTCGCGCGGCTGCACGGCTACCTGGTGGGCATCGTCGCCAACAATGGCGTGCTCTTCTCGGAGTCGGCCCTCAAGGCCACCCACTTCATCGAGCTCTGCGACATGCGCGGCGTCCCGCTCGTGTTCCTGCAGAACATCACGGGCTTCATCGTCGGCCAGCAGTACGAGCGGGCGGGCATCGCCAAGGACGGCGCCAAGCTCGTGCACGCCGTGGCCACGACGCGCGTGCCGAAGTTCACCGTGGTGATCGGTGGCTCGTTCGGGGCCGGCAACTACGGGATGTGCGGTCGCGCCTACGATCCCCGGCTCCTGTGGATGTGGCCGAACGCCCGCATCTCCGTGATGGGTGGCGAGCAGGCGGCCGGCGTGCTGGTGACGGTGAAGCGCGACCAGTTGGCCCGGCAGGGGCGCGAGCTCGGACCGGAAGAGGAG
>JAEYZV010000641.1 GCA_023427865.1 Acidobacteriota bacterium | reverse complement strand
GCGCAGCGCGACGCGACTGGACGAGGCGGCGGCGCGCGTCCGCGAGTTGCTCGGGGGTCGGCGTCCCCCCTGCGGCGCGCGTCGCCTCCTCCTGCACCTCGAGGTCGGTCGGCTGTGCGGCCGCCGTGAAGCGCTGGTCCATGTAGACGTCGATGCGCAGGTCGTCGGCAATCCATTCGCGCGCCTGGCGCTCCGGAACGCCGAGCGCCCGCAGCGCGCGATCCCACGCGTCCGCGCCGCCGGCGCGCTGCCGCGCAAGTTCGATCCGCTCTTCCACCGCGGCGCTGATCGGCGCCGGTACGGCGAGGCGCTCGACCTCGAGGTGCATCAACTCCCGCGTGACGAGGCGCGCCACGGCCTCGGCGTCGCTGCCGCCGGCCGGAATCGACCCGAACAGCCGGGCGGCCTCGACGTCACGCCAGGTGAGGGCCTGATCGCCGATCGTGGCCACGAGGCGATCGACGAGCACTGGCTGGGCGGACAGTGCGGCGCTCCCGGCCGGCAGCGCCAGCACGGCCAGATATACTGTCGCGGCCGCGGCGCGGCGCCACGCATTCATGAGACTGACGGTCGTCATTCCTGTCTACAACGAGGTACACACGCTGCTGAGCCTGATCGATCGGGTTCAGGAGGTCGCCGTCGAGAAGGACCTCATCCTCGTCGACGACTGCTCCAGTGACGGCACGCGTGAACTCCTGCAGAAGACGACCTTCCCGGCCAACGTGCGCGTGTTGTACCACGAACGCAACCAGGGCAAAGGCGCGGCACTGCGCACCGGATTCGCCGCCGCGACCGGCGACGTGGTCATCGTCCAGGACGCCGACCTCGAGTACGACCCTCAGGAGTACCCGAAGCTGCTCGCCCCGATCGCGGACGGGCGCGCCGACGTCGTCTTCGGCTCGCGCTTTGCCGGAGGCGAGAGCCACCGCGTGCTCTACTTCTGGCACTCGCTCGGCAACAAGTTCCTGACGCTCTGCTCCAACGCGTTCACGAACCTGAACCTGACCGACATGGAGACCTGCTACAAGGTCTTCCGTCGCGAGGTGCTCCAGGGCATCACCATCGAGGAGGACCGGTTCGGGTTCGAGCCGGAGATCACCGCGAAGGTGGCCAAGCTGCGCGTCCGCATCTACGAAGTCGGCATCTCCTACGCCGGCCGCACCTACGAAGAGGGCAAGAAGATCGGCTGGCGAGACGGCGTCAGGGCGCTCTGGTGCATCTTCAAGTACAACCTCCTCCGCTGAGAGGCTGGACTGCGCTCTCGGCCTTCGTCATTCGGCCCTCGGCCTTCCCCATTTCTAGAACGCCTGGCCTACCGTGATGTGCAGCGCCGTGCGTCCCTCGCGGGCGCCGCCGGCAAAAGTCTGGCGATCGAGCTTGAAGCCGAGGTCGACGCGGATCGGGCCGATGGGTGACAGGTAGCGCAGCCCGACTCCCGTCGCGCCCCGTATCTCGGCGAGGTCGAGGTCGGAGGCGCGCAGGAAGACGTTGCCGGCATCGACGAACGCGGCGACGACGAGCCCGCGCCACACCGGCACACGCACCTCGCTGTTGAAGACGAGCAGCGCGTTGCCGCCGGTCGGCAGTCCATTGCGATCGAGCGTCGAGCGCTCACCGAGCCGGTCCTCGGCAAAGCCCCGCACCGTGTTGGCGCCGCCGGCGAAGAACCGCTCGGCCGCCGGCAGGTCGGTGACCACGTCGATGAGCGCAACGCCGTCCGGCCCGACGAGCTCCTGCCCTTCGTCGCCGAGGCGCGGCAGCTCGCGTCGCAGTCCGCGGGCGAGGCCCACCCGCGCGCCGCCCGCAATCACGATGCGACGCGCCCCGGGGAGCCGCTTGTACAGGAATCCCTGCAGCAGCGTCTTCGCGAACCCGACTTCCGATCCGATCGAGCGGCCCGCGATCTCCGCGTCCACGCCGATGAAGGATCCGCGCCCCGGGTCGAGGGGATCGTCGCGGGTGTCACGCAACACGGAGCTGGTCACCGACGAGATGCGGACCTGCGGGAACAGGCGGTCGACGATCAGCTGGTCCTCCGGATCGATGCGCGCGTCGTACAACTCGGTGCGTCCGACGCCGTACCGCGCGACGAACGTCGTGTGATCGCCGAACAGGCGCGACCAGTCGACGCGGGCCTGCTGCCGCCGGAAGCTGAAGCTCGATCGGATCGCCTGCTCCACGAAGGCCGTCACGTCGAGGTTGGCGCTGTCGAGGAATGCACGCGGTTCGCGCCAGGTCCCCAGCACGCGGTACTCGTTGAAGGCCAGGCCCGTGCCGTCGCGCTCGGGGTCGCCGGGGAAATCGCGCGGCCGCAGGCTTCCGCGCAGGAACACGTTCATCGAACGGTTCTTCCCCCAGAGGTTGCGACGGCCGGCCTCGAAGAACCCGCGCGCGGCGATCTCGAAGTCTTCGCCCACGTCACCGAGCTCGCCCCTCGTGCGCAGGCGCTGCCCGCCCTGCAGGCCGGCGCCATAGCCGATCGTCGTGACCGGCGCTTCCTCCACCGTGACGATCACGTCGTGCGCGCTGACGTTCGCCTCGCCGACGTCGACGATGCGGACGCTGCGGAACAGGCCGAGCGCCGTCAGCCGTCGCTGGCTCTCGAAGACGCGACTCAGCCCGAACGGCTCACCGCTGGCGATGCGCAGCTCGCGACGGATCGTGTCCTCGCTCGTGCGGACGTTGCCGATCACGATGATGCGATCGACGGTCGTCTGCCCGCCCTCGGTGAGCACGAACGTGACCGCGATGTCGCCGGGCGACGCACCGCCGTCGAGGCGTGCCTCGATCTGCGCCTGCCTGTAGCCCTCGTCGAGATAGCGCCGCAGCACGGCCTCGCGGCTCGCCACGACCTCGGCGGTGGAGAACGGTTGCCCGGCCTCGATCGTGAGCAGCGATCGCAGCTCGCCCTCCTCGAGGGCCTGGACGCCCTCGAAGGCGACGCGCGACACCGTGGCCCGCTCGCCCTCGACGACGCGCAGCCGGATCTCGAGCGCGCCGGGGACGTCGGTGGACAGCGATGGGGCGCTCACGTCCACGAGGGCCTGCTCCACGCGTGCCGCGGGAAAGCCGCTGTTCTGGTACAGCTGCGTGATCGACTGGACGCCGCTCGCGAGCACGGACGGTGAGAACACGTCGCCGCGCTCGATTTCGATGCGCTCGCGCAGCGCCGTTTCCGGCAGCGCCTGCGCGCCGCCGAGCACGAGGCCTTCGACGCGGTACCGGCGCCCCCGCGCAATCGTGAAGACCACCTCGAGCCCCGTGGCCGTCTGCCGGCGCGAGTACGAGACGCGCGCGCGCCAGTAGCCGCGCTCCTGCAGCCAGTTGGTGATGCGCGCGCGCGAGTCCTCGAGCAGGTCCTCGTCGACGCTCGCCTCCTCGCGCACCGGCACCAGTTCGCGCTGCACGGCCTCGGGCAGCGAATCCCCCTCGAACGAGAGCGAGACGAGCGGTCCACGCGTGACGTCCACCGTAAGGTCGATCGTCGCCTGCCCCTGTCCCGGCACCGGTGTGGTCCGGACGACGGCCTCGTAGTAGCCGGCCGCACGCAACCGCTCGGTGTAGCGCTGCACGCGCGCGTCGATCTCACCGACGTCGTACGGCATCCCCGTGGCCAGGTCGAGCGCCGTGAGGGCCGCCGCCTGTTCGCCGTCCGGCAAACCCGTCAGCGTCACCCGGCCGAGGTGCCATCGCGGACCGGGATCGCCCGCGATGACGAGCGTCACGACCTCGCGCCGGTCGGTGGCGACGACTCGCGTCGACAACTCGGGGCGGAGGTGCCCGTGTTCGCCGAGCACGTCCTGCGCGATCGCGGCCGCCTCACCCGCACGGGTGGCGAGCGCACCGGCGCCGAGGCGGTCGCGGAC
>JAEYZV010000420.1 GCA_023427865.1 Acidobacteriota bacterium | reverse complement strand
ACGGCGGGGAGCGCGGGCTCACGCGCGCCGGCGCAGGGGCGCGCGCGGTCTAGAAGCCGAATCGAACGCCGAGCCGCAACTGGCGCTGGCTGCCGCCCGCGGTGCCGGTGATCTCGGTGAAGCCGTTGAGATCGCGCACGGAGCCATCGGGGTTCAGCCGCAGGTTCGACACGTTCCCATTGGGGTTGTTGAACCGCGGTGTGTCGAGGATATTGAAACCTTCGAACCGGAACTGCAGGCTGCGCGACCCGAACCGCACCTCGCGGAAGAGGCCGAGATCCCATCGCCAGTAACCGGGCCCGTACAGCACGTTCCACGGGGCGGTCCCGAAGCGCGCCTCGGTCACGGGGCTGAAGGCCATCGGGTCGAAGTACGAGAAGCGCTGGCCCCGCTCGGCCCCGTCGGTGCCGTAAACGGTCGGCGTGCCGACGAGGTCGGCGCGCTGCGCGCTCTCGGGGGCGTTCAACGACGCGCCCGAGGCGGTGACGTTGAAGGGCGTGCCGCTCAGCACGCTGATGACGTTGTTGACCTGCCAGCCCCCGACGATCGCGCTCAGCACACCCCCCTCGTTGAGCCAGCGGCGCCCGCTGCCGAACGGGAGTTCGACGATGCTCGTGAAGTTGAAGACGTGCGGGCGATCGATGTCGCTCCGACCGTAGTTCAGGTGGTAGAACTCCGGGATCTGGATCCGCGCCACGTTGTCGCTGTCGGGGGCGCCGGCCACTCCGCGCGCACGCGAGTAGGTGTAGTTGACGCCGATCTGGAATCCGTCGGCGAAGCGTCGGTTCAACTGCGCCTGGAGCGCGTCGTAACTGGAGTCGCCGATGGGCGCGACGATGCGGGTCTGCGCGGTGCGCCCGAACGCCTGCGCGAGTTGGCGGCCCGCCTGGCCGCCGTCGATCGGCGACCAGTTCAGCTCGCGGTATCCCAGCTGGTCGATCTGCTCGTTGCCGATGTAGGCGACCTCTCCCACGAAACCGCGACCGAGTTCACGCTGGAAGGCGACGTTCCAGGAGTGGATGTACCCGCGCTCGAACTTCTTCGGCACGGTGAAGGCCGCCACCGTGCTCGGGATGGGGATGACGCCATTGCCCAGGTCAGGATCGGCAATCGTCGGTATGCCGTCCTGGATCGTGCCGGTCCAGCCGAACGAGGTGGGCGCCTGCACGATGAGGTTGAGCAGGATGGGGTGATTGGTCCGCATCGGCCTGGCGATCGCGAACGGATCGTTGGTCAAGCCGTAGCCCGCTCGAAGGACGGACCGATCGTCGAGACGGAACGTCGCGCCGACGCGTGGCGCGAACAGCGTCTTGCTCATCTCGATCCCGAGATCTTCGGGGACCGCGCCGACACCGCCGATCTCCATCATGTTCGTCTCGGGGTTGTACCGCTCGAGGCCCCGGTCGGCGCGCGTCGGCATCGGGAAGTACTCCCACCGGGTGCCGAACGACAGCGTCATCCGGCCGTTCACCTGCCACTGGTCGCGGACGTAGACGCTGTAGGCGATGTTCCGGGTGGTGTAGGGTGCGTCCACCTCCTTGACGCGGCCGGTGAGCGTGGGCAATCCGAGCAGGAACGTCGCCATCGAGTTGAAGTTGTTGCCGCCCGGCCCACCTCGCAGCAGGGTCGGGCCGCTGCCGAAGTCGAAGCCGCCGCGCGCACCCTGGCTCGTGCCGATGAACTCCGGCTGCGTGTGGTTCATGGCCTGCCAGTAGACGTCGCTCCCCATCCTGACGTTGTGGCGCCCCTTCACCCAGCTCAGGTTCAGGACCGCCTGGATCTGGTCGTCGCTGCGGTAGTACGGCATGTACGTCTCGGTGGTGCCCATGCCCGTGTAGCTCGAAATCTCGAACAGCGGCATGCCCCCCTCGAAGGCGCGCGTGCCGTTTGTCCCGGGGATGCCGAGCACGTCGAGCCCCTTGTTCTGGGCGATGTCGCTCTGCTCGACGTTGGCGCCCATCCGGACCCAGCCGACGTTGGCGTCGAGCACCATGTTCGGCGTGAACGTGTACGTGGCGCCTCCCGACACGTTGTGCGTCTTGCCGAAGCCGATCCCGGGGTTGCCGCCACCCGACGGCGGGCCCTGCAGGAAGTCGCCGAAGACCACCGCGTTGTCCTGCTTGAAGTCGAGCACGCTGTAGCGCCCGAAGAACTGCAGCTTCTCCGTCGCGTTCAGGTTCACTTTCGTATCGAGCGTCCAGCGGTTGAAGACGAACGGCGCCTGCGCGAAGTAGTTGTTCGTCTCGGGGATGGTGCCGTCGGCGTTGCGCAGGTTCGGCAGCGGCAGTTCCTGCAGCAACCGCGCCGAAATCGGGTTGATGCGGCTGGCCGGGATGACGTTGCCGGGGAACGGCGTGCGGCCGGAGCCGTCCATGTCGCCGGTCGCGGGGTCGTAGATCGGGTTGGGCGCGGCCGAGAAGTCGCCGCGCCGCAGCGCCTCGGTCGGCACCGACAGCACACGGCTGACGTTCTGCCTGTCACGCGTCGCCTCGTAGCTGGCGAAGTAGAACAACTTGTTCTGCAGGATGGGCCCGCCCACGGTGCCGCCGAACTGGTTGTACCGCCACTTGCCCTTCTCGGTGCCGGCCGGCGCGAACCAGTCCAGTGCCCGCAGCTTCTCGTTCGTGTGGTACTCGAACGCCGACCCGCGCAGCTCGTTGGTGCCGCTCTTGATCTGGACGTTGATGGCCGCACCGCCGGCGAGTCCCTGCTCGGCGTCGAAGCTGCCGGTGACGACGTTGACCGTCTCGAGCGACTCGAGCGCCGGCACGTACGCCACCACGTGCGGCAGCCAGATGTTGGTCGTGCTCACGCCGTCGATGCGCGTGTTGTTGCTGCTGCGCGACGCACCATTGACGTTGAACACGAGCGCCCGCGACGGGTTGGACGGTACCGAGTGCGCGTCGGCAGGCGGACTGAAGCCCGGCAGCGTCGCAAACAGGTTCTGGTAGTTGCGCCCGAGCGGCACCGGCAGGTCGCGCAACTGGCGGTTGTCGAGCTCCTGGCGCACCTCCGCGCGGTCGGTCTGCAGCAGCGGCGAGGTGGCCTCGACGGTGATCGTCTCCTGCAGCTGACCGATCCGCAGCCCGACGTTCACGCGCGTCACGCTGTTGAGCGTGACGGTGACGTCCGGCTGGGTGGCCGTGGCAAAGCCCGTCAGGGTGACGACGACGCTGTAGCGTCCCGGCTGCAGCGTCGGCACGGTGTACGCACCGGCGGCATCGCTCACCGCCTCACGGTGGGCGCCCGTCTGGAGATTGCGGACGGTGACGGTGGCGCCGGGCAGCGCCGCGCCCGTGTTGTCGACGATGTTGCCGACGATCGACCCGTAGAGGACCTGCGCCCTCGCCGGGACGGTGCTGTGCGCGAGCACCATGACGGCCGTGAGCCACCACACGGCCACACGGCTCCTCGACTTCGTGACGTTGAAGCGCAGGACGGACACGTGCACGCTCCCGTCTGGCGGCACGCGCCTGCGTGGGCGAGCCCACCCAGGGCGCCGACGCCGGATGAGGATTCAGGGAATGGGTTCCGCGAATCCTAGGAGCACAAACGATCAACTGTCAAGCACAGCCGCACGGAGGAGGCGATGGAGGTGGATGCACGGGAATACCAGGCGGCCTCGCGTCGGTAGGGCCGACTGTCGCGTCGGTAGGGCCGGCTGTCCCAGCCGGGCCCCGCGCGCGTTCGCCAACGGGCGCCTCTGGGGCCACGCTCGGTGATCCCCCGTCCGCCGCACGAAGTCCGGCGGCTACACGGATGGAGTGGATGCTCCGGCGGCTACACCGGCGAGTTCAGGCCGTCTCGCGCATCGCGTCAGCCTTCGCTTCCGCGACTTCGGGGTCGACGCGGGTGTCGGTGCGCTGGTGGGCTTCCCGGTAGATGCGCTCGGGCACGGGCTGGAGATCCCAGGCGAGGCCGACGAGGCTCATGGCCTTGATGACGTACCAGGTCGGGTCGAACTCCCACCAGTAGAATCCGTTGCGCGCGGCACGCTGGTAGCGGTGGTGGTTGTTGTGCCAGCCCTCGCCGGCGGCGAAGAACGCCGTGATGACGTTGTTGCGCGATTCGTCCACCGTGTCGAAGCGGCGCGACCCGTACAGGTGGTTGATCGTGTTGATGGCAAACGTCGCGTGGGCGAGCGTGGTGGTCGGGAACAGGAAACCCCAGGCCAGCCACTGCAGGCCGCCATAGACGTACATGCCGATCGCCATCAGGAGCGGCGGCAGCCAGAAGTACTCGTCGATGAAGCGAATCTCGGGGTACTTGCCGAAGTCGCGGACGACCGGGTTGGTGCCGGCGACCTTCTCGTGGCGCACATCGTTGAGGAACCAGCCCAGGTGCGCGTAGTAGAACCCGCTGATGATGGGGCTGTGCGGGTCGCCCTCACGATCGGCGAACTTGTGGTGCGTGACGTGGTGCCCGGCCCACCAGAGCGGCCCCTTCTGCATGGCCGACGCAGCAATCCAGGACCACACGAACTGCGTCACCCGCCCCATCTTGAAGGCGCGATGCGCGAAGTAGCGGTGGTAGGTCAGCGTGAGCCCGATCGCCCGCAGGAAGTGGGACAGGGCCCACAGGCCCACCATCCCGATGCTGAACGGCACGAACAGGACCAGCAGCGAGGAGGCCTGGACGAGCCAGAACAGCGACATCGTGAGTTTCTTCTTCATGCGGCGGCGGGAGCTCAGCCCTCTTCCTCGTACTCTTCCTCTTCCGGAGGACCGAGGCGCGTGGAGGGCCGCAGCGACTCGCGGGTGTCGAACAGCGGCAGGCCCGCCACGTGCAGCGTGGAGGCGCACTGCGGCGACTTGTCGTCGACGACCACTACGACGGGGCTGCCTTCGACTCCCTCGCGGAATGTGATGCGACAACCGCAGGCGAGCCGGGCGTGCGTGAAACCTTTGAGCATGTGGAGCGGCGTGCCCTGCTGATGCCCCGCGGTGGCGGGCCCGGCACGGAACACCTGACGATCATAGCACCCGGGAGGACGGAGGACAGAGGAGGAAGGAGGAAGGAGGAAGGAGGAAGGAGG